>CAYWBS010000007.1:0-19846 GCA_964456215.1 uncultured Hyphomicrobiaceae bacterium | reverse complement strand
CGGAAAGGATGACAACGCCGATCATCATAATCACACCGTTGCGGCGGCCCAGGCCCTCGGAGCTTTCGCCGTGGGCCTGCCGGCATTCGTTCTCATAAAGGTCTTTTCACCCGGCTATTTCGCCCGGGAGGACACGAAGACGCCGATGATCTATGCCGGCATTGGCATGCTTGTAAACGTCGCCGGGGCCCTCTCACTATTCTATATAATGGGACATGTGGGAATTGCCGTGGCGACATCGCTCGCGGGATGGGTGAATGCCGGTCTTCTGGTGATAACCCTGCTGCGCCGCCGCGAATTTCATCTCGACCAAGCTTTGCGTCGCCGTCTGCCCCCGATCCTGGCATCGAGTCTTCTTATGGGGGCCGCTCTGCTGTTGGCTGCCGGTGTCCTTGCGCCATTGTTGGCTAGCGCCAACGGCATTCTGCTTCAATCGGCCGCGCTTGTCTTGCTGGTCGTATTTGGATTGGCGGTATTTGCCGCAGCGGTCCAACTGACCGGGGCGGCTCATTTGCCGACGCTCATGCGTTCGATTTTTGTGCGCGGCTGACGCCAATGACGGGTTGGGCTTGCGCCCGCCGTTCAGTCGCGCCATAACCCCTGCGGCATTCAAAGAGGGGCGGGTATGGATCTCAAAGAACGCGTATTTTCAGGGGTGCAGCCAAGCGGCAATCTGCATCTCGGCAACTATCTGGGCGCGATAACCAAATTCGTGGCGCTGCAGGAGACCCATGAGTGTCTCTACTGCGTGGTCGATTTACACGCGATCACCCAGGCGATGTCGGTTTGGGGCGGACCAGCGGAATTGGCTCATGGGACACGAGAGGTAGCGGCAGCCTTTATTGCCGCCGGCATCGACCCGGATAAGAACATCATTTTTAATCAAAGCCAGGTCCCGGGCCATGCGGAGCTTGCATGGATCTTGAATTGCGTGGCGCGAATGGGCTGGCTCAACCGCATGACCCAGTTCAAGGAGAAAGCCGGTAAGCACCGGGAGAACGCGTCCGTTGGCCTGTTCGTCTATCCTAATCTCATGGCCGCCGACATTCTGCTTTACCGGGCAACCCATGTTCCCGTGGGCGAAGATCAAAAGCAGCATCTGGAGCTTTGCCGGGATGTCGCGCAGAAATTTAACACGGATTTCGCCGAATCGATTGCCAAAGCCGGCTTTGGGGAGCGGTTTTTTCCGTTGCCGGAAGCGCTCATAGCGGGACCTGCGACACGGGTCATGTCGCTTCGAGACGGCACGAAAAAAATGAGCAAATCCGATCCGTCGGATCTGTCGCGAATCAATCTCTCCGATGACGCCGACTCTATCGCCAAAAAAATCCGCAAGGCGAAAACAGATCCCGAACCCCTGCCTTCGGAGATCGAGGGGCTCAAGAACCGTCCGGAGGCCGAAAATCTGGTGAGTATCTATGCGGCGCTGGCGGGCATTTCGCTGGAGCAGACGCTTAGCGAGTATGGCGGTAGTCCGTTCTCTGCCTTCAAAAGAGCGCTCGCCGATCTCACGGTCGAAAAGTTGTCGCCGATTGCCCGTGAGATGAACAAACTTATGAACAATCCGGATCATGTCGATTCTATCTTGGCCAAAGAATCTGACAGCGCCAACGAAATCGCCGAACCGATATTCCGAAAAGTCAAAGAGATTGTAGGATTTATTGTCCCATAGGCGGCAGGCTGTTTGCTTTGCATCTTTTCCGTTGCAGATAAACACCCTTCCAATCCATACTTTAGCTCCAAAGAGTACTGAAATTCATGGCAGCCTCAATCCATGGCCCAACTCAAACGCAGAGTCTTTGAAAAGGGGCATCTGCGCAAATTCTTGGTTGTTGTCGACGAGACGCCTGAATGCGAGAGCGCGCTCGCCTTTGCGGCGAACCGGGTGCGCCGGACGGGCGGCAAGCTCGCGCTCCTCTATGTCATCGAGCCTGGCGATTTTCAGCATTGGATCGGCGTCAAGGAAATCCAGCGTGAGGAAGCCCTCAACAAGGCCCGCGCCGTATTCAGGCTTTATGGCCGCAAACTGAAAAATTTGGGTTTTTCCGATATCGAACATCAGGAAATCATACGCGAAGGCAACAAGCCGGAGGAGATCGTCAAACTGATCGAGGAAGACGAAGATATCGCAATCCTGGTATTGGGGGCATCGACGGATCCCGCGGGTCCCGGACCCCTGGTCTCTTCCCTCGCCGCAGGCAAATATGCCGGCGAATTCCCGATACCGATTTCGATCGTGCCGGGATGTTTGAATACGGACGACATTGAGACGCTTGCTTGAAAGGCGTTAACCCACATATTAGCTAGAAGAAGGTTGAAAACTTTGCTCTATGCGCGCCGATTTGCTACAATAGAATAATTCTAAGAATTGCTGATGGGTACGAACGACAGTACCGGAGACAATTATGTTCATTCAGACCGAAGCAACGCCAAACCCCGCAACGTTGAAGTTCCTCCCCGGCCAGCCGGTATTGCGCGAAGGAACGCTGGATATCCGCAATAAGGAGGCGGCAGGTCAAAGCCCATTAGCCGAATGCCTGTTCGAGATCGAGGGCGTGACCGGCGTGTTCTTTGGCTCGGACTTCATTTCCGTGACGAAAGCAATAGGAGACTGGCAGCATCTGAAACCGGCAATCCTCGGCGCCATTATGGAACACTATATGTCCGGCGCCGCGATTGTCACCAGCACAGGTCCGGCGGCTGAGGAAGCCGCGAGCGAGAGCTTCGACCCCGCCGACGAGGAAACCGTCAAGACCATCAAGGAGCTGCTTGACACCAGAGTGCGTCCGGCCGTTGCCCAGGATGGCGGCGACATCATGTTTCATGGCTATCGCGACGGGATCGTCTATTTGACCATGCGTGGCGCGTGCTCAGGATGCCCCAGCGCGACGGCGACACTACGTCACGGAATAGAGAATTTGCTGAAGCATTTTATTCCCGAAGTTCAGGAAGTCCGTCCCGTCTAGTCTGTCAGGGCCGAATGCCGAGCGTTGCCAGTAAGGTCAAGCACCTGGCCGCCGATCTCAAGTCTTTTGAATGGAGCACGCGGCGATGACCGGCAGACTCCCTGATACAGCACTGGATCAACTCTTTTTCGAGGCGCGAAGCCAGAACAAATGGCAGGACAAGCCGGTTTCGGATGAGCTACTCCAGGAGTTGGTGGACATGCTGAAAATGGGGCCGACCAGCGCCAATTGCAGTCCGGCGCGGCTGGTCTTTGTGAGGTCGGACGCCGCCAAGAAACGGCTACTGCCGCATGTCTCGGAGGGAAACCAGGAAAAGACCAGAACGGCGCCCGTCTGCGTGATCATTGCGCATGATTTGCTTTTTTTTGAGCATTTGCCGGAGCTCTTCCCCCACAAGGATGCAAGAAGCTGGTTCGTCGGCAAGGAAGACCATATCAAGACGACCGCGTTCCGGAACGGCACGCTGCAAGGCGCCTATCTTATCCTTGCCGCACGGGCTCTTGGTTTGGATGCCGGACCGATGTCAGGTTTCGACAATGCTGGCGTGGATCGCGAGTTCTTTCTCGAGGGACATATCAAATCGAATTTCATCTGCGGTCTTGGATATGGCGATCCCGCTGGGCTCTTTCCCCGTTCGCCACGTTTCGAATTTGACGAAATGGCGAGCATCTTATAGGTGCGGCCTCCGGCCCATGGCCGGCGGATAGAGGCCTTTCGTCAGGGAATTTTGTAATGAAGGTCCTGGCCTTCGATACTAGTATGAAAGCGTGCTCGGCTGCGGTTTTGATCGGCGGCGAGGGGGAAGGAAAACTTTTCCGGGCCTTTGAGACACGCGATCGCGGCCATATGGAGCGGTTACTGCCGATGATCGAACAGATCCTGGCGGAGGCGGGGATCGATTACGCCGACCTCGACCGGATCGCCGTGACAACTGGTCCGGGCACGTTCACCGGCGTCCGCATCGGGATTGCAGGTGCCCGGGCGCTGGCACTCGCTACCGGGCTTCCCTTGGTGGGTGCGACGAGTCTGCAGGTCATGGCGTTCGGTTTGCGGGATCTGCTCCGGTCGGCGCGGGCTGTCGCGCCGCTGAAGCATGCCATTGCGATTGCGGTCGATGCGCGGCGTGGCGAGATCTATTTTCAACTTTTTGCGCCAGATCTCTCACCAATATCCGGGCCCGAAGCCCTGACCGTTGAGGCCGCAGCCGGCCTGCTTCCCGAGATGCCGGTTAAGGTGGCAGGCAGCGCCGCAACCGGCCTTGCGGCGATTGCGGATCGTCCGGGCCGGGCCGTTTGTTCGCTGGCAGGGGATCTGCAACCGGACGCGGCGGTTCTCGCACGTATCGCCAAGGACCTCGCACCCGCGGACGAACTCCTCAGACCCCTTTACCTTCGTGCGCCTGATGCCAAGTCTCAAGCCGATAAAATCTTGCCGAGACGATCCTGATAATCATGGACTAAGAAGTCAATCCGGCCCAGGTTCGGGGAATGGGCGGCCGGTGCCGCTTTCTTCTGCCAAAGAAGACTGTTTTAGATCGATCGGGAAAGGGCCTAAACGGCCGGCGCAAAATGAATAAAGTATTGAAAATAGTTCCCGCCGGTCCCGAACACGCCCTAAGTCTTGCGAGCTTGCACAATCATGCTTTTGCGCGGGGCTGGGACGTCTCCAGTTTCGAGTCATTTTTGTCGGACCAATACGTCAGCGCTCTCTTGGCGTTGGACGGGCCGAGCCCGCAACCGGTTGGATTTATGGTTGCCCGCATGACGGGCGCGGAAGCGGAAATTCTTACGATTGCGGTTGAGCCTGCGCGACGTCGTGAAGGAATAGGGCGGGCGCTCTGCGAAAAGTTGGTCGCGTTGCTCAGAGCGCGCGGGGCTACGCGTATGGTCTTGGAAGTTGGGGTGCAAAACAAGGGCGCTCGGCGTCTCTACGATGGGCTTGGCTTTTCGACGGTCGGCAAGCGCCCGGCCTATTACGGAAAAGTTGGCACAAAACACCGGGAGGACGCTTTGATAATGGCATTACAGCTTGCCGAAAGCGGGCCCCCGTAAGGTGGACGCTTGCGCCCAGAGCGCATATAAAAAATGCTTGGTGATGATTCGATAAGCGAATTTAATGGTCGAAGATTCCACGAAGATGAGCCGCATTGAGCGGCTATGCGCCGAAAAAGGCATGCGGATGACCGATCAGCGGAAGATTATTGCGCGAATCTTGTCGGACGCCGCAGATCATCCTGATGTCGAAGAGCTCCACCGCCGGGTCAACGCGTTCGATGATCGCATTTCGCTGTCAACGGTCTATCGGACCGTCCGGCTTTTTGACGAGGCTGGCATTCTCGAGCGTCATGATTTCGGTGACGGCCGGGCGCGCTATGAGCAGGCCGCGCGGGAGCATCATGATCATCTGATTGATCTGAAGAGCGGAAATGTCATCGAATTCCGTAATGAGCAAATCGAAAAGCTGCAGGACCGTGTTGCCAGGGAGCTCGGTTACAAATTGATCGACCATAAGCTCGAACTCTATTGTGTCCCTCTGTCCAAGAAGGGCGAATAGGACGGCCGTTGCAGCCCATTGCGCCGCCTTTTATCATCAGAGCTCCAAGACCGGGTTTGAAAGGCCCTGAAATGCAAAGTTTGCGTGCGTCGCTCATACTGTTGGGCTTCTTTGCATTTACATTCCCGCTGATGCCCGTTCAGCTCCTCCTTTTGGCGATAAAATCACGCCATGCCAGAACCTTTCCGCACTGGTATCATCGTAATGTGTGCCGATTGCTCGGGATCCGGATCCACGTTGAAGGAAAACTTGCAAATGACAGACCTGTGTTCGTGGTCGCAAACCACGTGTCATGGCTTGATATCCCGGTCTTGAGTGCAGTCGGACCGGTTTCCTTTGTCGCCAAAAGGGAAGTTTCCGGCTGGCCGTTTGTCAGCTGGCTTGCCAAGCTGCAACGGTCGGTCTTTGTTGACCGCACACGGCGAATCATGGCCCGGCATTCGGCAAGCGAGATTGCAAGGCGGCTCGCCGGTGGCGATACGATGGTTCTTTTTGCGGAAGGGACCAGCAGCGATGGCAATCGCGTCATGCCGTTCAAGACCGCGCTGTTTGCCGTGGCCGGCCTTGGGCCTATCGCCGAAAACGATATGAGCGAGGAGATTTGCACGCAGACACTTGCCCTGGCATATACGCACCGTTACGGTCTGCCCCTTGGCAGGCGCGGCAGATCTAATGTTGCATGGTTCGGGGAAAAAGAGTTGGCGAGCCATGCTTGGGCCATCCTCAAGGAAGGGCCGCTGGATGTTCGTGTGAAAATCGGTGGACCTATCGCACTCAGCCAATTCCAGGACCGCAAGTCCCTGGCGCTTTTTTCCGAACGCCGGGTGCGCGAGGATGTCGTCGCACTCATTACAGCGCGCGATGGACGCGGAAGCCGGCAAGGAGAAACGGCCGGTCTGACAGGCGGGGTAGATCTATTTGCCGAAAGCGTCATATTGTCTAAAACCGGTCAGAAGATTCAGACATTGTCCCCGAATGGCGTTGCAAAGGGACGGTTCGAGAGCGGACGGCGATGAGCGAGCATAGAAAGCAGCTCTATATCAAATCCTTCGGCTGCCAGATGAATGTCTATGATTCCGGCCGCATGGCGGATGTGCTGGAGCCGGAGGGTTACGCGGCGGCGTCCGACATCCACGATGCGGATATGGTGATACTAAACACGTGCCATATACGCGAAAAGGCAGCGGAGAAGGTTTACTCTGAGCTTGGGCGCATTCGTCAGGCGAAGCAGGCGCGCCAGGCAGCCGGCAAGGAGATGCTGGTGGCCGTGGCGGGTTGCGTCGCCCAGGCCGAGGGCATGGAAATCGTCAAACGGGCGCCTGTCGTCGATATCGTCATCGGCCCGCAAACCTATCATCGCCTGCCGGAGCTTGTCTCGCGGGCCGGCAGGGGCGAACGCCACATCGTTGATACGGAATTTCCCGCGGAGAACAAATTCGGGCGTTTGCCGTTCGGCGAGCGAAACGCGGCGGCAGCCTTTCTGACAATTCAGGAAGGATGCGACAAGTTCTGCACTTTCTGTGTGGTCCCTTATACGCGTGGTGTTGAATTTTCCCGTCCGGTGGATGAGATCCTCTCCGAGGCGGAGCGGCTTGCCGCATCGGGCGCATGCGAGATTACGGTCTTAGGTCAGAATGTGAATGCCTATCACGGCCTCCTGCCTGATGGCCGGACGTCCACGTTAGCACAACTGTTGGAGCATCTCGGCGCACTCCAGGGCATCGAGCGGCTTCGATATACGACCAGCCATCCCCGGGATATGGATGGCGCGCTGATCGTCGCTCACCGCGACAATCCGAAAATGATGCCTTACCTGCATCTGCCCTTGCAATCCGGTTCGGACCGGATATTGGCGGCAATGAACCGCGGACACAGTGCGGCGGACTATCTGGGGATCGTTGAGCGTCTTCGTTCTGTACGTCCGGACATCGCGCTTTCCACCGACATTATTGTTGGATTTCCCGGCGAGACGGAAGAAGATTTCGCGGCGACGCTGGCGATGGTCGAGACCGTCAATTTTGCGCAGGCTTATTCCTTCAAATATAGCGCCCGTCCTGGAACGCCTGCCGCCAACCGCGGGGACCAGGTTCCCGATAAGGTGAAATCGGACCGGCTGCAGCGATTGCAGGAACGGCTCAATCAGCAGCAATTCGAGTTTAATAAATCTTGCGCGGGCAGGGTTTTGCCGGTGCTTTTTGACCGGCCAGGGCGGAAACCGAGGCAGCTCATCGGGCGGTCGCCCTATCTGCAGGCGGTGTACGTGCCGGCGCCGGCAGAGCTCATGGGCAAAATCGCAGAGGTTGAAATTACCGGCGCCGGTACCAATAGTCTGGAAGGGATCGTAAACCATTAGATGAAAAGGTGTCATATTATCGGCAATGGTCTATGCTATTTGCAATGACGAGCGCGATAATCAAACGGAACAGCGCATCAATGATTCTAGGCTGCGAAGGAGGAACCCTTTGAGAGGTTTCCGTGGGCCGAGACCGGCCGATGTGCCCGCTACAACGAAAATATCCGCTTCCGAGGGACACCTCGTCATTCCGTTCGAAGACAATCGATTGATCGCCAATCTCCTTGGCGAATATGATTCGAACCTGGCGATCATTGAAGACCGCCTCGGCGTCGAGGCTGTTGCGAGGGGAAATGTGGTCACCTTAAAGGGGCCCGACGATTCATGTCTGGCTGCAAAGGCGATCCTCGAGGATCTTTATGCGCGCCTGGCGAGCGGCGAACCGATCGGGCCTGGCGAAGTCGAAGGTGCGATCCGCCACAGTGGCGCGGGCCGACATGGCGGGACCAAGAGGCGCCGGAAAAAAGGCGAGGAGAGAACGATTCTTGTTGACGAGGACAAAAGGACCTCCCTGGTCCAAGTCCGGACAAGAAAACGCTTGATTACCGCTCGAACGCCGACCCAGAGCGACTATTTGCGGGAACTGCAAGACAAGGATCTGGTATTTGCAACCGGCCCGGCCGGGACGGGCAAGACCTATCTCGCCGTCGCTTTTGCCGCGGCGTGTCTTGAGCACAGTGAGACGGAACGTCTGATATTGTCGCGCCCGGCGGTGGAAGCCGGCGAGCGGCTGGGATTTCTCCCCGGCGATATGCGCGACAAAGTCGATCCGTATTTAAGGCCATTATATGATGCCCTCTATGATGTTCTGCCGCCGGAACTTGTCGAACGGGGCTTGGAAAGCGGCGTGATCGAAATTGCGCCCTTGGCGTTTATGCGCGGGCGAACCCTTTCCCATGCGTTCGTGATCTTGGACGAGGCGCAAAACTGCTCGGCAATGCAGATAAAAATGTTTCTGACGCGTCTCGGAGACAATAGTAAAATGGTGGTAACCGGGGATCCGACGCAGATCGACCTGCCAACGGGTCAAAGCTCCGGTCTGGAAGGTGCAATAACGCTATTGAAAGATATAGACGGCATTAGCCACATCCCATTCACGAAAAGCGATGTTGTCAGACGAGAGCTTGTCGCAAAAATTGTCGAGGCCTATGATCAGGCCTGATAGACCAAATGGATGACCCCGACCCAGGACTGGCAATCGATCCCCGACAGAGCGGATGGATGACGCACGGCGAAATGGCGCCGGAACAAGCGGGCCTGACGGTAGACATCTTAGTGAAAAATGCGAACTGGCGCCGCCTTGGTGCCGTCGAGGAGGAGATCCCGCGGCTCGTCCACTCCGTGTTTACGATATTGGGGTATGATTCATCGAAACCGTTGGAAATTGGCATTGTACTTTCATCCGACACGGAAGTGCGCATGCTCAACCGAGCTTATCGGGGAAAAGACATGCCGACCAACGTGCTGTCATTTCCAATGACTGATCCTGGAAACGGAGACCGGATCGGAAGCCGTCTGCTCGGCGAGGTCGTTTTGGCGCTGGAGACCATATTGCGGGAAGCGCATGAAGCGCGCGTTTCACCGATTGATCATCTGAGCCACCTCATTGCGCATGGCATCTTGCATCTCCTTGGACACGATCATCAGACAGACGCGGAAGCAGCGCGGATGGAGGCCGAAGAAAGCAATATTCTGCGCAGCCTTGGATTGCGTGACCCCTATGCCGCTTCTGACCGGAACAACGCCCTTTGAGCAATTAAGTAATCTAACTGAAGCTTTATCCTTCAAAATGACCCAAGCACTCACCATGAAATCCGACGCTCTGCCAAAGAGGACTGAAGCCGATAGCGGACCCGAGTCGAATTGGTTCGATCGACTAAAAGTCCGTCTTGGTTTCGAAGAGCCCCATTCCGTCCGCGCCACGATCGAAAATGCACTCAAGAGAGACGAAAGCGCCTCGGCCGCCCTGTCTCCCGAGGAGCGTACGATGCTCCTCAACATTCTGCACTTTGGCAGGCTCCGAGTTGACGACGTCATGGTTCCGAGGGCGGATATTATTGCTGTCGACGAAAACACGCCGCTCGGTGAGTTGCTTCGCGTCTTCGAGAATGCCGGCCACTCCCGTATCCCAGTCTACCGCGAAACGCTCGATGATCCTTTGGGCATGGTCCACATCAAGGACCTGATGCAATGGATTACAAGCCAGTCGGCCCGGCTGGCGCTACAAGACGTCTCAGACCAGACAAAGAAAACCCTCGCAAATGGAGAGCTTCAGGAAAACAAAAGCCAGATCAATCTGGCCAGTGTCGACCTTGGCCAATCCGTCGCGTCTGCCAGGATTCGCCGCAATGTACTGTTTGTGCCGCCTTCGATGCCGGTGGTGGACTTATTGCTCAGAATGCAGGCGACTCATGTTCACCTTGCGCTTGTTGTCGATGAATATGGCGGAACGGACGGCCTTGTCTCGATCGAGGATCTCGTCGAAGAAATCGTCGGTGATATTGAAGACGAGCATGACGTGAATGATAAGCCGCTCATTCGCGAAGATCCGCAGCGCGGCCTGATCGCCGATGCCCGGACTCCAATCGAAGATCTTGAGGACGGACTCGGGCTCTCCCTGCAATTGCCGGATCGCGAAGAAGACGAACTGGACACGCTCGCGGGACTAATATTTTCCATGCTCGGACGGGTTCCGGTTCGCGGCGAGCTCGTGCGCCATCCGAGCGGATTGGAATTCGAGATATTGGATGCCGACCCCCGGCGCATAAAACTCCTCAGAATTCATAAAAAGGGCGCGGCAATTTCCACCAAGGGCAGGTTTCAGCCAGTGTCGAAGGTTGCCAAAGCCGAAACCGAAATGAAATAGTCTCACATCTGTACCGTGGCCGCCCGCGCCCCAAACCCAGGATTCGGGATGACGTTCCGGCATTGATTTCGAGAAGCATCGAGATTTCCGCATCCCGCGGAATCCCAAAGGCGGTCAATGCGCGACCTTGTTCGAACCCTTTCTCAAGCTCAGTCGTGGCGCCATTGGGGCCTGGCTTTCGCTGCCGGCGGTGTTTCCGTCATGGCCATGGCGCCTTTATTTGCGTGGCCGGTACTGTTTCTTGCTTTTCCCGTCCTGGTTTGGCTCGTCGATGGCGTCGTTCATCGAAAGACGCAGACCGGAGCAGGCCGAAACAAGTTCCTGAACGGCCGGTTATCCGCGATGCTGCGGGCCGGCGCTACCGGCTGGATGTTCGGCTTTGGATATTTTCTTTTCGGATTGTTCTGGATTGGCGAAGCCTTTTTGGTGGAAGCGGAGAAATTCGCCTGGCTGATGCCCTTTGCCATTTGTTTAATGCCCGCCGGACTGGCGCTCTTTTATGGGCTGGCCGTGGCATTGTCGGTTTATTTTTGGCCGTCGGGTTGTGCCAGGATTGTGATACTTGCCCTGAGCCTCACCGTCTGCGAGTGGCTGCGAGGGCATATTCTGACCGGCTTCCCCTGGAACTCGCTCGGTTATGCGCTGACCGGCAACGAATCTCTGATGCAGTCTGCCGCGGTTGTCGGCGTCGATGGCCTCGTGCACTTCGCTGTTTTGATATTTGCAAGTCCGGCGGTACTTTTTGATCTCCGGACGCCATCCCCCGAACCGCTGCGCTGGCGGTTTCCGGCACTCATGCTCTTCCTTCTCGCTGCCGCGTCCGGTGCCGGATATTTTCGTTTGCAGATGGCTGAAAGCGGCATCGTTGAAAATGTCCGCATTCGCATCGTGCAGCCGAACATTCCGCAAATTGAAAAGTGGCAACCCCGTAATCGTTTGTGGATCTTTAGACGCAATCTCGATCTCAGCCGACGCAATGCCGCTTTGGCCGAAGACGGCCTCGCGGGGGTTACACATTTGATCTGGCCTGAAGTGGCGTCCCCCTTCCTCCTCGCGCAGAGCCCCGAGGCCCTTAAGGCGCTCGCCGACCTGCTGCCCGAAAACGTGACATTCCTGACAGGTGCAATTCGCGCCAAAACTGCCGGCAAAGACCCATCGGGTCAGGAAAAATTAAAGGTTTTCAACAGCATCTATGTCATGGATCATGAAGCAAGGATACTCGCCACTTATGACAAAATTCACCTGGTCCCTTTTGGCGAATATTTGCCGCTTCAGAACCTGCTGGAATCGATTGGGCTCGAACAGTTGACGCGCCTGCGGGGCGGTTTTACCGCTGGACGCGGATCTCATATCTTGAAGGCGCCGGGACTGCCGGTCTTCAGCGCTCTCATCTGTTACGAGATAATTTTTTCCGGCGCCGTGAGCGATGCAGGCGTTCGGCCGGCCTGGCTTCTCAATGTGACCAATGACGCATGGTTTGGCCGCAGCGCCGGTCCCTATCAGCACTTCCACCAGGCCCGGGTCCGGGCCGTCGAAGAAGGCGTGCCAGTGGTCCGTGCGGCGAATACCGGCGTATCAGCTATCATTGATCCTTATGGCCGGATCGTCAGTCAGCTCCCCCTTCATACCCCGGGCGTGATTGACGGCACCTTGCCGCGCACACTTTCTCCAACGGTTTTCGCCCGCCTTCGAACATTGATCCTGGTCGTCCTGCTATTGTCGGCTGGGGCCCTGGCTTTCCTCCTCTCAAAGAAAGAAATTGATGGAGCCCATAATTAGACGCCCGACGCCGGCGCGATGGCCGGCCAAATCACCGGTTCCTCCGTCACGAAACAGTGGCAACAGACAATTTCAAAAAGAACAGGACAGGAACAGAAACCGCTTGTCAAATGCCGCTAAGGTTGCCCTAATTCTATTTGGGGTTGCTCCAGGCATGCACAAGCGCGTACATGTACATATTGACGAGAACACCGAAGAAGAGAAGGCCCGTGGCGAGAATTTCAAGTGATTCCTCCGAGTCACCCGAAACCGAAAATGATGTGCCGGGTAAGGAGAAGACAAATTCAGCCGTAAAGAAACCGAATCCGATCGATGTCCATGTCGGCAGCCGGTTAAGACTGCGGCGCATGCTCGTTGGAATGAGTCAGGAAAAGCTCGGCGATAGAATGGGGCTCACATTTCAGCAAATACAGAAATACGAAAAGGGTGCCAATCGCATCGGCGCCAGCCGCCTCTATCACCTGTCAAGGATTTTGGATGTTCCGGTGCAATTCTTTTTCGAAGATGCTTCGCGGCACGACCAGGATCAATCGCTGCAGGGATTTGCCGAAGAGGGCGACGGCGGTTATCTGATCGAGTTCGTCAATAGCCGTGAGGGCCTTGAGCTGAACCGGTATTTCGTCCGGATTGCGGATCCCAAGATCCGCCGCCGGATCATCGATCTGGTGAGATCTTTGAGCGGGCTGGAAGCGGATGGATCAAAATAGTCCTTTGCGGATTTATGCTTGAAGACAATTTCCAATAGGTGGGACATTTCTCGAAATGTAGGGGGTGGGCGGTCCCGCGATATTGCACATTAGAGCATCCAAGCCGGTCAGATCGCTTGACCCCGGCATTAATCCTTGTCAGAAAGCCGCTCGGCTATCAATTCTTCTAGCGTCTCATTCCCGCCCTGCTTCCATTGGGGGTATTTGTGCCTCGAGCGAATTATCTTTTTACAAGTGAATCCGTATCAGAGGGGCATCCGGACAAAATCTGCGACCGGATTTCCGATGCGATTGTCGATCACTATCTGGCGGCTGACCAAAGGTCCCATGTCGCCGTCGAAACCTTGGTGACGACCAATCGAATCGTGTTGGCCGGCGAGGTCCGGGGGCCTGAGGACATCACCCATGAAGATCTTGAGCGGATCGCCCGCGAATGCGTCAGGGAAATCGGCTACGAGCAGGAGGGATTTCATTGGCAGCGCGCAAAAGTCGACATTTATGTGCACGGTCAATCGGCAGATATTGCGCGAGGTGTCGATGCGGAGAACATAAGCGAGGAGGGCGCGGGCGATCAGGGCATCATGTTCGGTTATGCCTGCAGGGAGACGGACCAGCTTATGCCGGCTCCGATCTATTATGCGCACCGCATTCTTCATGAAATGGCCAAGGCCCGTCATGCGGGGAGAACACCTGAGCTTGGGCCCGATTCGAAAAGCCAGGTGACGCTTCTTTATGAATATGGCAAACCGACTCGCGCTACCTCGGTCGTGGTTTCCACCCAGCATCGCGAAGACGTCGAGCAGAGCCGCGTTCGCGAAATAGCGCGCAGTTTCGTTGAGCAGGTTTTGCCGAAAGGCTGGATGTGCCCTGAGGAAGACTTCTATGTCAATCCGACCGGCAAATTCGTGATCGGCGGACCGGACAGCGATACAGGATTAACGGGCCGCAAAATCATTGTCGACACATATGGCGGTGCTGCCAATCATGGTGGTGGCGCGTTTTCGGGCAAGGATCCGACGAAGGTCGACCGGTCGGCGGCTTACGTGGCCCGCTATCTGGCGAAAAATGTCGTCGCTGCGGGGCTCGCGGATAAGTGCAGCATCCAACTGGCCTACGCGATCGGCGTGGTCAAGCCGCTTTCACTTTATGTGGACTGCCAAGGCACGGCGCGGGTCCCGGAAGAGCGACTTGAAAAAATCTTGGCGGAGATCATCGATCTGTCTCCAGGGGGCATTCGGACGCATCTGTCATTGAGCCGACCGATATATGAGCGCACCGCAGCCTATGGTCATTTTGGACGTCCGCCGGAAAATGATGGTGGTTTTTCCTGGGAGCGGCTCGACCTGGACGAGCCGCTCAAGGCAGCTGTAAATTCAACGTCTGAAATTTAGGATTTTTACGGCGTGGAGCGCGCGCCTGAGATTATCGATCGCAAACTGATCTGAGCGCATGGCGGAGACGGATGAGCGCTTCTATGGACGGCGCAAGGGCCGCAGCTTAAGCGTCAGACGGCAGGCGCTATGCGAGCGTCTCCTGCCCAGGCTTCGCATCAGGTTTCGGACCTCGGCGTCACATGATCTCCGGAATCTGTTTACGGGGCGCACAAGCGATATCTGGCTCGAAATCGGATTTGGCGCCGGGGAGCACCTGGCCTGGCAGGCTGCCCACCAACCCGATATTGGCTTTATCGGCTGCGAACCCTATATTAATGGCGTCGCCAAGCTGCTTTCTCGAATTGAAAGAGACGATCTTCGCAACATCCGCATTTTCGACGATGACGCTAGGCTGTTGTTCAGCGCATTTCCGGATGCGTCCATAGGCCGGGTCTTTCTGCTGTTTCCGGATCCCTGGCCAAAACGGAAACACCGCAAACGCCATTTCGTGACCCGCGAGGTGCTCGACCGATTGGCGCGCATCATGCGCCCGGGAGCGGAACTCCGCGTTGCCAGCGACAGTGGCGCCTTCGTCCGGACGACGCTTTCCGCCATTCATCGTCATGAAGCTTTCCGCTGGCTCGACAACGGACCTTCGGATTGGCGACTTCGTCCGGACGATTGGCCGCCGACGCGTTATGAGAAAAAAGCGCTGCGCGAGGGGCGGCAGCCGGTTTACTTAACGTTTGTCCGGCGATAATCCAAACGGAGACGAAGCTGAATTACATTTGCGAAAACGGCGGAAATTTCGATTCAGGCCTTGCCCTGAGCCGAAAAGGCGCTTATTTTAAGGGTGCTCATGATCATCTCACTTTGGCGAGTGGGCCTCCGGGTCCGCTCTTTTTGTTTAGGCGGTTGCTTTGCCGTTGGCGACTGAAGGCGATGACAGACGGGTCGGAGGGTGGAGCCGAGGCGAGACGTTTTTTCCGGGAGAAGGGCATTGCCGCGGACGTAGCGGCGTTGGCAGAACCGGTTCTTGAGTCGCTTGACTTTCGGCTGGTGCGTGTCGTGGTTTCGGCCCGGAGCGGGGCTACGGTGCAAATTATGGTTGAGCGGCCGAAGGGGGCCATAACAATCGAAGATTGTTCGCTCATCAGCCGGCAGCTCTCACCCGTCCTGGATGCCGGTGAATTGGCGATCGGCCGGCACAATCTGGAAATCTCTTCGCCTGGGATCGACCGGCCGCTCGTCAGGCCCAGCGATTTTGAGGATTGGAGCGGCTATGAAGCTAGAATCGAGCTTCGCGAAATGGTCGGCGGGCGCAAGCGGTTTCGCGGTCTGATTGAAGGATATGAACAAGGCGAGTTACGTTTGGAAGTGGCGTTGGAAAGCGGTACGGAGACGCAGATCCTTGGGTTTCCGGTGGATCTCATCGAAAGCGCAAAACTCGTCATGACCGATGAACTTGTAGCGGCGGCGCTGGCGCGGCGTAAGAATGTGGGACAAAGCGAGAATGATAATATGTAGCAAGCGACAAAAACCGAAGGGGGTGTGGTTGGTCCGTCATGCGTGCAAACAGGCGAACAGTCAGCGCCGGCCTGCACGGAATTTTGGTGGAGATTTGATTAATGGTTGAGGCAGGTATTAGCGCCAATCGTCTCGAACTTTTGCAGATCGCGGACGCTGTCGCGCGCGAGAAATCGATTGACCGGGAGATCGTCATTCACGCCATGGAAGACGCGATCCAGAAGGCCGCAAAATCGCGTTATGGAAGTGAAAACGAAATCAAGGCCGAAATCGATCCGAAGACGGGCGAAATCCGCCTTGCGCGGCTCCTTGAAGTTGTCGAAGACGTGGCGATGGAAGCAACCCAGATCTCGCTAAAAGACGCCAGGAAGCGGGATCCCGCAGCAGAGCTTGGTTCGTTCATCGCCGAGCCTCTGCCGCCGCTTGACTTTGGCCGCGTCGCCGCCCAAAACGCCAAGCAGGTGATTGTTCAGAAAGTGCGCGAGGCCGAACGCGACCGTCAATACGATGAGTTTAAGGACCGTGTCGGAGAAATCATCAACGGTGTCGTAAAACGCATCGAATACGGGAATATTATTGTCGATCTTGGTCGGTCGGAAGCCATTGTGCGCAGGGATGAGTCCCTGCCGCGCGAGAATTTCCGCTATGGCGACCGCATTCGCGCCTTCATCTATGACGTCAAGCGCGAGCAGCGTGGCCCGCAGATTTTCCTGTCGCGGACGCGCCCCGAATTCATGGCCAAGCTGTTCGCCCAGGAAGTGCCCGAGATCTACGACAATATCGTCACGATCAAATCGGTGGCCCGCGATCCGGGCAGCCGCGCCAAAATCGCCGTCATATCGAACGATTCCTCCATCGATCCGGTCGGCGCTTGCGTCGGCATGCGCGGCGCCCGCGTCCAGGCCGTGGTCAATGAGCTGCAGGGCGAAAAAATTGATATCATTCAATGGTCGCCCGACGCGGCGACATTCATCGTCAACGGCCTTGCCCCGGCGGAGGTCGTCAAGGTCGTGCTCGATGAAGAGGCTGAGCGGATCGAGGTCGTCGTCCCGGACGATCAGCTGAGCCTCGCCATCGGACGGAAGGGCCAGAACGTCCGCCTCGCCTCGCAACTCACGGGCTGGGACATCGACATTTTGACCGAGGCGGAGGAATCGGAGCGCCGCCAGAAGGAATTCTCGGAGCGCTCGGCCATGTTTATGGAATGTCTTGACGTTGACGAAGTGATTGCCCAACTCCTTGTCTCGGAAGGGTTTTCAACGGTTGACGAAGTGGCCTATGTCGCACTCGACGAAGTGATGTCGATCGAAGGCTTTGATGAGGATACGGCCACCGAAATCCAGACGCGGGCACGGGAATATCTTGAGCGCCGCGAGGCCGAGCTGGACGCCAGGCGCAAGGAACTCGGGGTCGAGGACGAGCTTACGGCCATTCCCGGCCTGACGACGGCAATGCTCGTCGCCCTTGGCGAGAACGACGTCAAGACCGTCGAGGATTTTGCCGGTTGCGCGACAGACGATTTGACCGGCTGGTATGAAAAGGTCGATGGCCAGTCGGTGCGTCAACCCGGATTTCTCGATGGATTCGAAATCATCCGTCCGGACGCCGAGGCGCTGATCATGTCGGCGCGCGTCAGTGCCGGATGGATCTCGGAAGAAGATCTGGTCACCGACGAGCCGGAGCCGGATGACGATGAGACGGATGATGGCGATGAGGCGGATAAGGCCGTATTCGCCTCCGGTCCTACGGAAACGGCAAATGAGCCCGCCGGGGACGAACAGGTAACAAAGATTGCGGAATAGGCGGCGGGCGCGGAGAAAACGGAGAGATGGCAAATAGGGAGCGCAAATCAGATGATCGCCATCGGCTGTGCGCGGTAACGCGTATCCGCCGGCCGCCAGACGAACTGATCCGCTTCGTCCGCGCCCCCGATCAAACGGTGGTTCCAGACCTAAAGGGCCGGCTTGACGGGCGCGGTGTCTGGGTGACCTGCTCTCGGCACGCCCTGGCGTCAGCCGTGAAGAAGAACACGTTTTCCGCAGGATTCCGGTCGCCGGTGAAGACCGACTTGGATTTACCGGACCGTGTTGATGAATTGCTAACCCGGGCGGCCTTACAAGCTTTAGGCTTGGCGAAGAAGGCCGGACAGGTGCTGAGCGGCTATCAGAAAGTCGATATAGGGCTCGAAACGCAACTGATCATCGGGCTTTTTCACGGTTCGGAAGCCAGCGGGGATGGCGTTGAAAAGCTCAATCGGAAGTATTCGGCCGTGTCCGGTGGCGGCCAGTCGGTTTTCGAGTGCTTCACGGTCGAGCAATTGAGTTTGGCGTTGGGGCTGGGAAATGTGGTACATGCAGCCCTGATAGATGGTGGCGCGAGCCTGTCTGCCTTGCGGGCGGCGGAGCGATTGGCGCATTATCGCACGGGGTGTTTGTCTGACGTAGCAGCATAAGGCGCGTTCAGTATGTGAATATTTGGTGATTCTGCGGATCAGGTATGAGCGAAACGAAAGAAACAGGCGGCAAGACGATAAGAGGGTCCCGGAAAACGATGACCCTCAATCTGAAACGGACTGTCGAGTCCGGCCATGTGAGGCAAAATTTCAGCCATGGCCGCTCGAAATCCGTGCTTGTTGAAAAGAAAAAGAAGCGTTCAATCGCCTCGCCGGGCGCGAGCGAGGTGACCACGTCCGGAGAGGACGGGCAAATTCGGCCACGGAGGCTGCAAAAGAAATCTGCCGTGTCCGCCAAAAAGCCTGTTGAGGCGGCTGAAAGCAAGGATGCGATCAGTCGCGAGCTTTCGGCGGAGGAAAAGGATGCCCGCACTCGCGCCCTCCAGCAAGCGCGCATTCGCGAAGTCGAAGAGCGACAGGTCGCCGAGGAGGAGGCGAAGCGGCAGGTCGAGGAAGAGCGGGTCCGCGCGGCGACACCCGGAGAGTCCATAGCTGGGGAGGCGGAAGCTTTAGAGAGCACACAGGCGGCTGAAAAGCCTGAAACGGCCGTTACCGGCGAAACGCCGGAAATTGCCGTTGCCGTTGCAGAACCTGCGGAAGTGGTGCAGCGGAAGCCGAAGGGCAAAGCAAAAGCCGAGGAAGATACCGAGGATATAGCTGATGAGCCGGCAGGCCGAGCGCCGGAGCGGGCCAAGGGTGACACGCGCGCCAAGAAACCAAAAGCGGACCGTAACCTTGCCCGCCGAGGCGGCCAGCGCGTCAAAGGACGGCTTACGATCGTCAATGCTCTCGACGAGGGTCAAAGGGAACGGTCGCTTGCTTCGCTGAAGCGAAAGCGCGAGCGTCTCAAGAGCAAGTCGCTGTCGGCGGACGGTCAGGAACAAAAGAAAATCATCAGAGAGGTCGTCATCCCCGAAGCGATTACGATTCAAGAGCTTGCCAACCGTATGGCCGAGCGCGCCGTTGATGTCATTCGGTTCCTGATGAATCAGGGCCAGATGCATAAGATCAACGATATTATCGACGCCGATACGGCCCAACTCATCACCGAGGAATTCGACCATACCGTCAAGCGGGTTTCGGAGGCGGATGTTGAGGAAGGCTTCATTGGTGAGGAAGACAGCGCCGAAGATCTTGAAAATCGCGCACCGATCGTCACCGTCATGGGGCATGTCGATCATGGCAAGACATCGCTTCTTGATGCATTGCGAAAAGCCAACGTCGTTGAGGGCGAGGCCGGCGGTATCACGCAGCATATCGGCGCTTATCA
>CAYWBS010000006.1:0-20904 GCA_964456215.1 uncultured Hyphomicrobiaceae bacterium | reverse complement strand
CAGGCGGTTGCGTTTCGCACCCCCGAAACACACATTGGCGCAGCGCTCGGGGAGGGCGATGCGGCCGATCTTTGTGCCATCGGGCGCGAACACCAGAACGCCGTCGAGCGCCTCGCTGCCCATTCCCCATCCACACCACAGATTGCCGTCGACGTCGCAACGCATGCCATCCGGCGTACCGCCCGGTCCGGCATCGATCAGCACCCGCTTGTTTTCGATTTCCCTGCCGTTCGTGGCGACGTCATAGGCAAGAATTTTGCGATGCGGGACGCCGCGGGATTCGACGATGTATAGGAGCCGTTCGTCCGGCGAGAAACAAAGGCCGTTCGGGCCGAGCACGTCATCGGCGACAACCGAGACTTCACGGCTCTCTCCATCGATGCGGTAAACGGCCTGGTCAAGTTCGGATGGCGCCTTGTGGCCTTCGTAGTTCCCCAATATGCCGAATGGAGGGTCGGTAAACCAGACGGACCCGTCGGACTTGACGACGACGTCATTCGGAGAATTGAGCCGTTTTCCCTGCCGGCTGTCCATGAGCACGGTCACGCTGCCGTCATATTCGGTGCGTGATACCCGCCGTCCTCCATGCTCGCAGGTGACGAGGCGCCCCTGCCGGTCACGGGTGTTGCCATTAGCGAAACCGGAGGGTTTGCGGAATATGCTGACCGAACCTGTTTCCTCCTCCCATTTCAAGATTCGATTGTTGGGTATATCGCTCCACAACAGATAGCGCCCATCGCCGAACCAGACGGGACCTTCGGACCACCGGCAGCCGGTATAAAGCCGTTCAACCGCCGCGCTGAAGATGCGGTAGTGCTCGAAGCGTTGATCGAGAATTTCAATCGCCGGATCGGGATAGCGCGGATGGGCATGTTAGCCGGCGGTCAAATTGTCTTCTACCATCGTTTGAATTCCTTGTCGGGAATGTGGGGCTGTCGCGGAATTTAATGACGCGCCCGGCAGCCAACACAAGCGGTCTAACCAATTGTCCGTTGAGAAAAGTCGTGCCTCTCAGTGCAATATCGGCGACTTGAAGAGCTGATTGCGATCGATTGACTGCAAATGCAACTCGAAACCGCGCCCGTCGCGGCTGACCAGCAGCGGCACTTCGACGCCCGCCTTTCCCAATGCCCAAACGCGGCGGTAGAATTCGGCAAGGCCTCTTACCTCGATACCGTCAACGGCAAGCACGATGTCGCCGGGTTCGACACCGGCGCTCAACGCCGGGCCATGATTTGCCAATCCGGCAATGACGATATGTTTGCCGAATTCGGTGGCGTAGACGCCGAGCCATGGGCGCGGCGGCCGCTGCGGGCGTCCGAACGACAACATTTCATCGAGGATCGGCTTCAGGAGGTTAATGGGGACAATCATATTGCAATCCTGTCCCCGGCTTTCCTCGGTCCATTGCTGCACCTGCAATGAGCCGATGCCGAGGAGTTCGCCGGCGGATCCGATAACAGCCGTTCCTCCCCAATTGTGGTGTCCGGGCGCCGTGAAGATGGCTTCATCGAGAAGATATTCCCAATAGCCGGCGAATTCCTTTTTAGCAACGATCTGAGCCGCGACCGCCTGCTGCCTGCCGCCTGCCCCGCCGACGACGACCGGTTCACCGGTTCCGGCACGCGCGGAATCGCCGAGCGGAA
The DNA here is from genome assembly GCA_964456215.1 of uncultured Hyphomicrobiaceae bacterium. Classification (GTDB taxonomy): domain Bacteria; phylum Pseudomonadota; class Alphaproteobacteria; order Rhizobiales; family BFAS01; genus MnTg02. The sequence continues at coordinate 19,258 of CAYWBS010000006.1, read as the reverse complement.
GCGCTGGCAGGTCCAGCGGCGTCAAAGCCTGCACGAGGCCAAATCCTGTTTCCTGATCATAAGCAAGGGCATGGCCCTGGGCCGTTCTTCCGTCGTGGCCGGTGATCCACACGGTCTCCGCCTCGGTGATCAGATAGCCTATCGTCAGCGCCAAGCCTTTGTCGTTGATCAGGACTCCATTTCCGAGCCGCTCGGTTCCAAGTATTGCGGCCGTAAAGCCGTCTTCAGGAATTATTGAACGGAGTCCCACGACCGAGGTGAGCGCCTCGTCAAGATCAAAATCGTAATCCTGTGGTTGCGGTTGCACGGGCAAGCTCATATCTTCAAAATCGCCGCCGCCCGGTTACATTCATTAATCTAATATTAGGCTGAGGGTTATGGACATAACGGGCGAATTTTTGGCCGGAATATTCGCATTTTTTCTTGGCAAGCGGACAGTAACTTACGTTGGGCTGGCGGGTCTCGGACGTCGAAATAAGCCATCAGGTTACAGTGATCGCCGTTAGTCACCGAAACTGCCGATTTATACATATTGCCAAAATATCATCCCTTCGACTAGTGCCGCACGATGCCTTTCCGGACTTTGGCCCGGTGGACCTATTCGGTTCCCTTCTTGCTGAAGAACGGTTTTTGAGCCGCGTTATTCGCGCTGAGCCACCCTGCTATCAAGTTATCGGCGACAGTTGCCGCCCAGGGCACGATATACCACCATTCCAAGGACTTTGTGCGATTAACCATCCGCCAAAGGCCGTGAACAACAGTGCCGTGAGAAAACTGATCATGACATCGAGCTGCAAAGCCGCAATAACGGTCTCGCGGTTTGTCACCGATAAGAACTCGGTAAGCAGCCATGTGGCCGTTATCAGGACGAAGATGAGCAGCCAGAGATAGACGGAATCCGGTATCGGCCAGGTCTGCGTCGATGTTTTCAGTGCTGATGCAGGCTCGTAAAAGGTCCCTATCAGAAAGGCAGCGGCGGCAAGAAGAAAAGGAAAAACCCAAGTTGAAATTATAAAGAGCTTGTGCCCAACACTCGTTGTTCTCTCATCTTCGCGTGCGTCCTGAAATTGGCTCATACGCAACCCTCCAAATACTCCGCCAACTCGCCGGCTTTTTCATTTTCGACTTGAAAGCCACAATGCAAGCGGACTCAAACAGGCAAGCCAAATTTAGCGTAGCAGTACGGCATAATCATAACATGGAAATGGGAAAAATGCCCGTCCAAGGTTGGTGAACAAATAGACTGTTGGGCGAAGATTGCTCGGCGAAGGCGCTCTATGAAATAGTTATTTTTTCCGGAACGTATCGAGCTCGACAATTTCCGCTGATACGCCTTCGTCCTCACGGCTGTCTGTCTCTTCGCCGTCGCCACTCATTTCGTCAGGCGGCGGCTCGTGAAAAACCGGCAGGGCGCTGACATGCTCCGGATCGCTGATAATCCCGGGCAGCGAGGCTTCCACCCGGTCATCATCATTGGCGGCGCCCGAAGCGCCGAACTGCAGGCCATATGGCACACTCGGATCAAAGAACACGTTGATCGCTTCGTAGGGTACGACGAGACGTTCGGGAATATTGTTGAATGAGAGCCGGATCTCGAAATGGTTCGCTTCGGCTTTGAGATCCCAGAATTGATGCTGAAGGACAATCGTCATCTCATCCGGGTAATGCTCTCTCAGCCGTTTGGAAATTGAGACGTCGTCGGCATGGGTATCGAAAGCAATATAGAAATGATGGTCGCCGGGAAGACCGTCTTTCTCGACGCGTTCGAGAACTTTACGGATAACGCTTCTGAGCGCCTCCTGGGCAAGTTCTTCATAATGGATGTGGTCGCCCGTCACCTCTTATGGCCCCCAATAGCGGCGCTTAATCCATCATCGCTGGGCGATATGCTGCTTTCCCCGCTTGACAAACCTACCACTTCGACCTGTCCGTCGTCAGCGCTCAAACTGTTTCTACGCCATTGCGGCGCAGACATGCAAGTGGAGGGCTTCTGTTGCCCGGTGCCCTCCGGACCGCGCCCTGACCGGCTAAAGCCAGGGGCTTAAAATGTCGGAAGTTCAAGCCGCGTTACGCAGCCATCGCCTCCGGAGCATAGTTGTCGTTGGCAACTATTTGAGTGGCCCGATAACGGCGGAACCATGCCGAGCGAAAACTTGCCCTTTACACCCTCGTCGATCCTATTTCGCCCCCATCAAATGCCGCCGGAGTCCGGTATCTATGATACGCTCCAGGTGGTTGCTTTCGCCAGCGGCATATGGTGGAGGCGCCGGGTACCGCCCCCGGGTCCGAATGGCTTATTACGAAGGCCATTTATCGCCATAGTCAGCAAAGCCGACAGCTTTAATATATGACGTTGCAAAGACAAAAAAAAGATTTAGAACGCGTCAGAATAGGCGTCTGGCACCCTATTTTCCGGAATTTGGCGCATTTTGACGCCGGATTTCTCCGTTTTTGCAGCATATTTGCCTCAACCGCCCGTCACGGAAGCGCAATTCACTCTTATGAGGCAGGACAGTGTGGTCGGTATCGCGGCTATGTCGCTGGCCGATCTCGGCGTCGCTGCGACGGGCCTGGAGGATATCCTTGCCGAATATGAATTTCGAGCCGGGGCTTTTTCGCTGGAGCCTCCAGCCGAGAACAAATTTTACGTTGTGAAGGGCCCCGACTTGGAAACCGCTTATCTTCAGGGCCGGACGGTCAAGTGGCAAAGACCGTAGAGGGACGCGTCTTCGCGCAGAATAATGCCGGTGAAGATCTGCTCCATGCGTTCGCGCATCGCGCCTTTGCGCTCGAAGCTTTGGCGAAAGAGTGCCGTGCCGGCCTGTGCATTCCACCCCTGAACCACGCCGCCGCACAAAAAGACGCCGCCCCAGGCCGCGCTCGCCAGCGCCAGATCGCCGGCGATGCGTCCGAGCACACCTACGAAGAGACGTATCGCTTCCCCGGCAGCCGGATCCGTGTGATATCTTTCGATCACTTCGGCGGCGTTTTCCGCGGACGGCGGAAACGGAGCGCCGCTGCGGGGGGACTCCGCCCTGGAACGATTTCCGTCGGCGAGCCTGTTATAGAGGTCTGTCAGTCCGCGGCCGGAGAGCAGGCTTTCGACACTCTCGAGCCCTTCCAGCAGCTCGAACTCCGCCTTGTGGGTCAAGCCAAGGGACATATGCCCCGCTTCGCTCGCTGAGGTCACATAGCCATTGCCGCAGGGAATCACCGCCGCCGCGCCGAAGCCCGTGCCGATATTGACCGCGAGCATTGTGCGTGGCCGATCCCTTTGCAGCGCTGCGCCGCCGATTGGTTTTAGATCGGTGTCCGGGAGAAGCGGCAGGGCGAGCGCCACGGCCTCAAGATCGTTGACAATCCGCACGGGCGCGCCCGCCAATTGGCGCGATACGTCCCTGGCCTCAATTCTCCACGGCGTATTGGTGATTTTTACCGTGCCGTATATCACCGGGCCGGCGGCGCCGATCGCCGCGCCGCTGCAATCCTTCGCCGCGCCCGTTTCATCGAGATAGGCGCCGAGAGCCTGAGAAAAGCACTCAAATCGAACGACAGGGTAGTTTCGGTGATCAATAATCCCGGTCCCGGACGTCGCGCGTGCAAAACGGACATTCGTGCCGCCAACATCCGCCAGCAGACGCCAAGCCGTCACGCGGCGGCTCCGAGCGGTGCTTCCCGCAAAGCTGTCAGGAAGCCGTCGCGCCAGTTCTTCGCGTCGTGCTTGCGGATTCTCGCGAGCAAAGCGTGGTATCGCTCCTGCCGCTCCTCCAGCGGCATCACGATTGCTGTGTGCAGGGACTGCGCAACTTCATCGATATCATAAGGATTGACGATCAGCGCCTCTTCGAGATCCTCGGCGGCGCCGGCGAATTTTGACAGCACGAGCACACCCGGATTTTCGGCGTTCTGGGCAGCCACATATTCCTTGGCCACAAGGTTCATGCCATCGCGCAACGGCGTGACGAGCCCCACCTGGCTTCCCCGGAACAGCGCCGCCAGCGTGTTGCGCGGGATTGAGCGATGGATGTATCTGAGGGGCGTCCAGTCGAAGTCGCCGAATTGGCCGTTGATGGAACCGGAAAGCGATTCGAGCTCATGGCGGATATCCGCATAAGCGTCCACATCCTCGCGCGTCGGCGGCGCGATCTGCATCATAGTGACCATTTTTTGATTTTCGGGATAGGCCACGAGGAATTTGCGGAAGGCGAGAAGGCGGTCCGGCAATCCTTTAGAATAGTCAAGCCGGTCGACGCCGATGATATGGGTCCGCGCCGTGGCGCGGCGCTGCATTAGTTGGATCTGCCTGTCGGCTTCGCCGCATTGGGCGAGCGCCGCAAACGCGTCGACGTCGATGCCGATCGGGAAGCTGTCGGCTATGATTGTGCGGTTGTGCGCCCGGAGACGGTTGCCGACAAACACTTCGCCGAGTTCCTGATCCAATATCGAGCGCTGGAAATTCCCTAGATCGGCGCGCGTCTGGAAGCCGACGACGTCGTAGCAGAAAAGCGCCCTGAGCAGCCATTCGCTCTCAGGCGTCGCCGTCAAGATATCCGGCGGCGGGAAGGGAATATGCAAAAAGAAGCCGATCTTGTGCTTGTGGCCGCGTTTTCTCAGCTCTTCGGCGAGCGGGATCAAGTGATAGTCGTGGACCCAGATCAGATCATTCGGCTTGAGGAAGGGTGAAAGCGCGTCGGCGAATTTTGAATTCACGCGCTTATAGCCGTCAAGATAAGCGGATTCGAACTGCGCCAGATCCAGCCGGTAGTGAAATACCGGCCACAGCACTTTGTTGGCAAACCCGGAATAGTATTCCTCGTAGTCCTTTTTCGTCAGGGGAAGCGTGATCGTCGTGACCGGGCCATCCGTGGTTATCGTGGGCGGCACGCGGCTGCCTCCTTCAACGACCTCGCCGTCCCAGCCGAACCAGATTCCGCCTTTTTCCCTAAGAGCGTCGCCGATCGCGACGGCGAGACCTCCGGCCTGAGAAGACTCCTTAAGGTCGGCGACCCTGTTGGACACGACAACCAATCTGCTCATATTACCGTCTCCCAGGGGCGGGAGAGCCGCATCGCCCCGTTGATTATGCCGACCATCGAATAGGTCTGCGGGAGATTGCCCCACAATTCTCCGGTCTTCGGGTCGGTATCTTCCGATAGCAGGCCGAGATGATTTCGGTTGGAGAGCAACATGTCAAATAGCTCGCGCGCCTCTTTCTTACGGCCGGTCCTTGCGAGCGCGTCGATGCGCCAGAATGAACAGATATTGAATGCGGTCGCCGGCAATCCAAAATCGTCCGGCGCTTCATAACGCTTCATGTGGTTTCCCCAACCCAGTTTCTTTTCCAACTGCTCGATGGTTGAAACGAAACGTGGATCAAGTGGATCTATGAAGCCGACCTCCGCCATTAACAACGCACTAGCATCCAAATACTTGCCGCCAAAACTCTCGACAAAGGATTTTTGCTCATCAGACCAGGATTCCCTGAGGATAGTCTTTTTTATTTGATTTGCGAGCTTGCGCCAATGTCGTGCCCGGCCCTTGATCGCGAGGTGCAATGCGATTTTGGCGAGCCGGTCGCAGGCTGCCCAGCACATCAGGCTCGATGAGGTGTGGATCCTGCTTCTCGATCTTAGCTCCCACATGCCGGCGTCTGGATCGCCATGCAGGCGGAAGGCCTGTTCACCAGCACTTTCAAGGCGTTTGAATTCTTCCATCCCTGCCCGTTTGTAGAGCCTCGTATCCAAGAAGGCCTGCGTGGCGCCGAGAATCAGATTGCCATAGACGTCATGCTGGAAATGCTCAAAGGCTTGATTGCCGACGCGCACCGGTCCCATGCCGCGATAACCCGGAAGAGAATCGACGACTCGTTCGGTCAGGACCCTTTCAAGGCCGATGCCATAGACGGGCTGCAAATGTTTGCCGTCGGCGCTGGCCATAACATTCATCAGCCAGCGGAAATAGTTTTCCATTGTCTTGACGGCCGCAAGGCTGTTCAGCGCCCGGACGACAAAGAAGGCGTCGCGCAGCCAGCAGAACCGGTAATCCCAGTTGCGGCCGCTATACGGCGCTTCGGGAATGCTGGTGGTGAGAGCAGCTATAATCGCACCGGTCTGCTCGTAAGTGCACAGTTTAAGCGTAATCGCGGCGCGTATCACCGCTTCCTGCCACTCGAACGGCAGCGCCAGCCGGCGCACCCAGCTTTTCCAATAGGAAATTGTCTGTTCTTCGAAGATCCTGGCGGTCTCGCTGACACCTTCTCTTAGCGTTTCGTCCGGACCGAGCAGGAGACTGATCGGCTCATCGAGATTGAATGGCGTTTCATTGAGGACGAAATCGACCGGCGCATCGGTCGTCAGGCGGACAACGAATTCCGGTCCCACATAACGGATGTGGTTGGAGCCATAAGTGATCGTCGGCGACGCCGCGCCATAATTGAACCGCGGCCGCGCCACTATGCGGATGCGCGGCGTTCCTAGAATCGGAACGACGCGGCGAACCAGGGTTTGCGGCCGAAAAATGCGGCCGCGGGAATAAAATCGCGGCGCCGAATCGGTAATTTCGATCGCCCCGGCCGGACTATAAAGCCGGGTTCTGAGAACGGCGGTGTTGGGCAGATAGTCCTGCTCGCAATTCTCAAGATCGTCGAGCTGAAAGGCGAAGACCCCGTCGTTCGGCTCTGCACTTGGGGCCCCGAGAAGCGCGTGGAAAACGGGGTCGGCATCGAAGCGCGGTAGACAGCACCAGACGAGCCTGGCTTTTTTGTCAATCAGCGCGCCAAAGCTGCAATTACCGATCAGTCCGAGATCAAGATTGGTCAATTTATCTATCTCCGCGAAGACTTCTTACGGCTTCCTTGAGCCACTCCAGGAACTCGGCCGTATTGGCGGCCCGGTAACGGGCGCAGGTCCGGCCATCGCCAACCTTGATTGATACGCCATTGCGGGCGTTGACCTCCGCGAACGCGTCTTCGTCGGTCACATCATCGCCGACAAAAATGGGCGTTCGGCCGGCGAAAGGCGGCTCGGCCAGGAAGTCGGAAACGGCGCCGCCCTTATTGCTCGGATTAGACTTGGCTTCGATCACCATCTTGCCGCGTATAAGGTGAACACCCCGCATCTCGCCAATGGCCTTTTCCATCGCTTCCGTGCAACTCTGCTCCAATTCGGGCCGCAGGCGATAGTGCAGCGCCACCGAGCCATTCTTCATCTCCAGGAAGATGCCATCCTCCCGTTCGGTGAGCGCGTGGAGCTTTTCCTGGACCTGGCTTGCGAATGTCCCGTCTATCTCCGGGGCGTGCATCCGCCCGCCCGCGTCCCGGCGCGTCAGTCCATGGACCCCCGCCACGGGCAGTCGGACCGGATGCAGGAAGCGGTCAATCTCCTTGATATCGCGCCCGGTAATGATGGCGACGGCGCCGTCCAGGGCTTCCGTCAACCGGGCGAGCGCCTTGCGGGTTCCGGCGGCAAGGCGCACATCGGCCGGATGGGACGTCAATTCAACCAGCGTCCCATCAAAATCAAGAAATAGCGCACAATTCCGAGGCGCGCAGCAGTCCAGAAGCGATATGTCCAGCGGTTCCGTCATCGAACCTCGCATGCGGGCCTATTTGCAGTCCCCGATAATTGGCAAAGCGGATTTGGTTGGCCGATTGGAATCAGCCGACCCGCCAAACACGTTCACGTTGCATAAGGCGGCATGGAAGGGCAAGGGGCTGATGCCGCTGTTAACGCCCTTCCGCTGCGGCGAATATGCCCGAAAGCCCGGGCGGCATGGTTTGACGAGACTTTTTTCAAAAGCGACGCGTGAAATCGACAAAGACCTCCTGCGCTATCTGGAAAACGCACAGCGGCGGTTGCGGTATCACGGTGAATAAACGATGACGCGGATCGGCGTCGGCTTAAAACCGGTCGCATTGTTCAGGCTTTCCGGGCAGTTCGACAAGACGGCCAATACATCCATATCCGCCTGCAGATCAACAAAATCGCCTGGCCTCGAAAGTCCCTCGGCGATCGCCACGGCGCCGCTTTCCTCGACTGGCACATACATGAAGAAGTTGATATTGGCGACGACATCCTTTGCGCCGAGCCCGTGCTTCGCCAGCTCACGCTCGAAATTGTGCTGACAGCCATTGCCATTGTTCTTGCCGAAGCGCACATCATCTATCTCGATGGAACAGCATCCGTAAATCGTATCGTGGGAGCCGCAGCTGTCTTCAACGATGGTCATCAGTTTGCGCGCGCGGACGGACCACAACATCGAGCCTTCGCCGAGATAAATATTGTTATTGAGCTTGATCGTGTTGGCGGCGTTGTAGCGGTCTTCCGGCGCATCGGCGCTATAGCAAAGAAAGTCCACCGCCTGCTGCCCTTCAAGGTCGACGAGACGCAGCCTGTCGCCTTTGCGGACCCTGCCGCTCCAGGGCGAACCGGCGCCAACGACCGTGTTTTCATGGATCACCGATGCGGCAATCACGGATCCGTCGGCCATCACCAGTCCTCCGTCAATAATTCTCAGCACTATAATCTGTCCAGCAGGACCAATATGAGGGGGAAAACGGCCTGTGCAAGACTTTAGATTCCGCCTTCTGCTTATCTCTGCAGTGCGATGAGAGCGCCCGGTCCCCGGGGACGAGCTTAGCGCCATCGTGTCGCCGGCCGGATTTCAATCGCAAAGCGGCGGGTATCAGACGCTCAATTTGATCGGCTTTCCCCTGGCGAATTTGTGAATTGCCGCCGCCAGATCGTCATAGCCGCCGTCAAGCGGGCCCATATTGATGCTCAATAGCGGATAGCCTAGGACCCGGCTGATAAAGCGGTTAAAGGCGTGCAGCAACGGATTGGGCATCCGGTAATAGCGTTCCGGTTCCTCGACAATGATCCCGATAAGGCGATTGGTCGTACCGGTGATGCCGGCGAGCCGGCCGAGCATTTTGAAGGTGCGATTTTCCCAGGTGCCATAACCTTTGATTTCGATGACTTGATCCCAGGGAATGGTTTGGCTGGTAACCCGGCTGTCGCATATCCCTGAAGGGCCGACCTTAACGATCGGCTCCGTCTTGGACCAGACGCGGGCAACGAAGATCAAGGCAAATGCGCTAAATACAATGATGAAGAGTCCCTGGGGAAGATCGGAGCCCCATGGAGAGGCCGTGGCGATGAGAAAGGCGCCAAAGCCGATCATGCCGGCAGCAAGCACCGCATACAGAACCAGCATGCCGCGCAGATAGCGAAATTCGATGACGTTCATGTTCCGAGCCGATACGATGCCGGTGCTTTAATTGACTGCAAAGAACCGCATTCTTCGATGAACTCCAGCGCTTTGCCGACGACGGCGATAGCTTTAACCGGGAGCCATCAAGCTTGCGGCTATTTCGCCGGCGGCGGCATTGCTTCGAAATTCGGGACATCTTCGCTGGTGATATCCCAGCCGGGCCGGCGCGTCGTGTAGAGAACTGCTTGCGGTGAAAACCAATTATTATCGTCGGCGGAGCCGACCGGTATTCCGATCACCCCGGGTCGCGCTGAAATTTCACCGAATACGCGGCTCCCGCATTTGGGGCAGAAATGGCGCGTATTGATGTTGCCGCTGTCCGCCGTCGCGCCATAGCTTGCCGTCTTTCCCTGAATGTCGACGTCTTCTTTCTTGAAGAATGCAAGCGACATGTGGCCGGTGCCGGAGGCGCGCTGGCAATCCTTGCAATGGCATTGGGCCATGCGAAGCGGGGTCCCGTTTATCGTATAGCTGACGGCTCCGCAGAGGCAGCGGCCTGTCGCAAATGGCGTGTCTGGCATATTTTCACTCCCGATGAGACGTTCTCTATGAGTTGGTCTATATGAAGAGCGCAGGTTTAAGCAAACGCCTTGCAGCGGGTCCGGCAGCGATCCCGGCTACATCTCGACGAATTTTCTGATCTCCATTGCCTTTTCTTCGTCCGAGCGCGTTGTCTCTTCTTCATCCGGCGGAGGCACCTTGATGCCGCGCCCGCAGGCCGGCCGCGCCTTCATGGCGTCCATCCAGCGCCTCAGATTGGCAAGCCCGTCGATGGAGACGCCCGACCATTTATAACCGATGACCCAGCACCAGTTGGCGATATCGGCGATGGAGTAGTCGTCGGCCAGCCATTCGCTCTCATCAAGACGGGTGTCGAGCACTTCGAACAAGCGGCGGCTCTCTTTCTGGTAGCGTTGTATCGCGGGTTCGTATTTTTCCGGGAAGTAGCGGTAAAAAACATTGGCCTGTCCCATCATCGGGCCGATGCCACCCATCTGGAACATCAGCCATTGGATCACGCGGCTGCGCGATTTCGGCTCCGTCGGCAGCAGCTTTCCGGTTTTCTCCGCGAGGTAGATCAATATCGCCCCCGACTCGAATACAGCGAAATTATCCGCCCCCCGGTCGACGATCGCCGGGATACGGCCATTCGGGTTGATCTTCAAATACCAGAGTTGTTTTTGCTCGAGTTTGCCGAGATTGAGTGCATGGACTTCATATGGAAGCCCGACTTCTTCCAGCATGACCGATGCCTTGTAGCCGTTGGGCGTCCGTGCCGTATAGAGATCGATCATGGGAACGTGCAGATGGTTCTGTTTCGTGTCTTTGTCTTAGGGGCCGAAATCCGGATGCCCCCAGATCGCGGCCGACAGTGCCAGCAGGAACCCTTTCAGGCAAGTAACTTGGAACGAAACCCGGGTTCAGCAGACGCGACAAATACAGGAAATCGGCTCAATTCCGTGCGGCGGGCTTGACAAAGACCAAACAGTGTTCCAATCGGGTAGTCCTCCTGCCGATAATAGGTTGCACGGCCATGAAGGAAGATAAAATCCGGCGACTGAACCGTCTGCTTTGGCAAGAGCGCCTCAAGACCTGGTTGCCGCGCGTGTTGATCCTGATTATTGTCGCCGGTGGCGCGATTTACCTGACTGCGCAGCGCACGGCGCGGATCGACCGGACAGTTGAAAGCCACATTGTCGCAGGCAAAGCGATGTGCTGGGCCAAAATGGCGGGGCGGAGGGGCGGTTTCACGGTTCACGTAAAGCTTGACGGCGGTGACGAAATCGACGCCACAAGCCTTCTCCCATTGCCGCCCGTTGAGGGAGAACACGTTGAAGTGAGAGCTCTTTCACACGTTTCCGGCCGGGTCACCTATAGAGTTGTGCGGCAGTTCAATTAGAGCATGTTCCGCAACAGCGGACACAAGCCTCAACACCGGTTCAAGAATACGCCGGCGGTAGGCGCCTGTTCTTGAAGGAGTGATTGGTGTTCGCCAAAAGTCACTGGCCGTCTGTTTGTTCTTTCGCACGTCAAGCTCGAACCGCATAACGGCGGTACAAATCACCCACCTGACAAGACGGTTCTGCTAAAACCCCATCTTCTTTTCCGCTAACAAGGGGCTTTCGCCATGTCGGTTCGACCGCTCGCAGGATTCAGGGTTCTGGATCTGACGAATGTGCTCGCCGGGCCGTTCTGCTGTCACCAACTGGTCCATTTCGGCGCCGACGTCATCAAGGTCGAGGTGCCCGGCAGGGGTGATCTGGCGCGTCAGCTCGGCGCCGATGCCGAACTCAATGACAAGCTGATGGGGGTTTCGTTCCTGGCGCAGAATGCCGGCAAGCGCTCGGTCACCCTCGATTTGAAAAAGGCGCGCGGCAAGGAGGTCCTGAAGAAAATCGTCTCGCAAGCGGATGTCCTGGTCGAGAATTTCCGGCCCGGCGTCATGGACCGGCTCGGCGTCGGCTATGATGTTCTGAAAGAAGTGAATTCCAGGCTCGTCTACTGCGCGATATCCGGTTTCGGGCAGGATGGACCGATGCGCGACCTGCCGGCCTATGACCAGATCATTCAGGGCCTCTCGGGCGTCATGGCGATAACGGGGTCTGCCGAGACCGGCCCATTTCGCGTCGGCTATCCAATCTCCGATACGATCGGCGGCCTGACCGCCGCCATGGCCATTTGCGCGGCGCTCAATGGCCGCGACAAAAACGGCGGTGCGTTCATCGATGTCTCCATGCTCGAAGCGACGCTGGCGACAATGGGCTGGGTGGTCTCCAATTTCCTGATCTCCGGGATCGTTCCCGAGCCTTTCGGCAATGAGAATTTTACCTCGGCGCCATCCGGGACGTTCGCGGCAAAGGACGGCCCTTTCAATATCGCCGCGAACAAGCAGGAACAGTTCGAGCTGCTCTGCCGGGCGATCGCCAGGGACGACCTGATCGACCATCCCGCCTACAAGACGCGGGAGCTCAGAAAGGAAAACCGCTACAGCCTCAAGGCCGAGCTTGAGAAATCATTCAGGGAGAAGACCGCACAGGAATGGTCGCGCATTCTGAATGCGGCCGGCGTGCCGGCCGGCGCGGTGCTGAACGTTCCCGACATCCTCGCCCATCCGCAAATCGCCGATCGCGGCATGCTCGCCGAGGTGAAATCGGCTCCGGGGACCGGCCGCGACATCAGGCTTGTGCGCACCGGCGTTAAGATTAACGGTGAGGCGCCCTCGGCGCCCTGCCCGCCGCCGATGCTCGGTGAGCACAATCGCGCCGTCTATGGCGAATTCGGCTTCAGTTCCGAGGAGATATCATCGCTGATGGAGGAGGGAGTCATTTGAGCGGTTTCCGTGACGGGCGGGTGTCTGTTTCAGCCGTTTATCATAATTGACCCGAATCATTGCCGGCGATCGGGTTCGCCGCCATTATCAACATCGTCCCCCCTATTCCTCAGCGAATAGACCGGACATACTTTAGGGACCTCCGGGGACATGGGGCGAACCGCTCGGAGGTTCCTTTTTTTGTGTTTCCTTCTTCACGCCGGGGCCTAAATTTTGCGTTGCCGGAAGAGGCCGTAAAGTTCGCTTTCCCTATCCAGCACGATATCGCCATGGCGGAGCAGCCCGCCGCTTGCCACGTCCTGGCGCATTGGCGCATGAGCGGCGAGGTAATAGGGCGCCGGTTCGGAGTCGCGGTACGGTCGTGCGGCGGTGATTTCAGCCTGAATGCCGGCGAGCACATGGCGATGGTCCATCGCCGCCGCCGCCCCCTTGGGAAATGGCTGCATCACGCGCGCCACCATGTCGAATCTTTGCCGGGGCTGCGCCGCGCCGCTTGAGAGGCCCTTTTGGCAGGCGAGCAGCAGCGTCAGCGGCACTTCGAGTCCGAGCAGGTGCTGGGGATTGTAAATCATGGCGTATTTGCCGTCGGCGCTGACGGGATGGCCTTTGCCGGCCAGCATCTTCCAGACCGTGTCGTCGGTACAGCGAACGATGACAAAGACGCCGCCGGCGAAGCTCGCTTCATCAGGTCTCCTGAGGCATGTGAAAACGTCAATCCGTCCCTCGCCCGTGAAAAGGCCGCCGTCGCATTCCGGTTTGAACAGGTCCGGCACCTCGCCCGGCCGGGCGATCGGCCCGTGGAGCATCGGGCGGTCGGGCATGAGATCGGTATGATTGAGAACAATCGTCATCTCGCATATGTCGCTGGCGTTTATGCGCTCGACCCACGGGGCGGCGGCGGCGCGGCGGGCGCACCTTTCCACGAGTGGGCCGCCCGTCCACAGCCCGGCAAAGTCCGGTGAGGCGCGGGTCTCGCCCTTCCAGGTAAGTTCCTGCGACGCCGGATCGAACACCAGATCATATTCGCTCGCCTTGCCGGCGGCGACGACTTCGAAACCCTGGATGCGGGCGTAGCCCAAGAGCGCGATCAGCAGGGCAGGCTGATCGCCGTAAATCGGGGTGTGAACCAGGCCGCGCTTTCGGGCCTCTTCGTGAAGCGCCGGGCCGACCATCGAATCCGCTTCCTTGCTGGCCATCGCCACATGTATCCCGGCTGCGAAGGCCGCAAGTGCATTGGCGGCGGCGGCCTTGGTATCCCCGGTTGCTTCCACGAGCATGTCGAGCGGCCGGCTGATCAGATCGTTGCTGCGCTTGGTCAGAAAGCAGTCCTCCAATCCAAGTCCCGCGAGCGCCGAGGATGTCGCAGCGCGGTCCAGATCGCAGACGCCGGCAAGCTCCAAACAGGGATGCGCCTTGACCTGGACGGCGAGCGAGCGGCCGAATTCGCCGAAACCGGCGAGCCCGACCCGGTAGGGCTGCGTCTGCGGTGGGCCGAGGAGTTTCTGGAAGTCCATTGGTTGAAGGCCTTTGCAGGTTTGAAAGACGGATGAAGCGGCATTTGCGCGCGGCACCCTAGCGGGTGCGAATGATCGCGTCTATAAGAGGTGATGTGGCGGCGGCACGGCTAGCCACCACCGCCCCAATACCTTGTTTGGCAAAGAGGAATTACGTGTCACACGACGCCGCCGCCGCAGATCTCCCGCTCTCTGGTATCAAGGTCATTGAAATCGGCTCGAGCGTCGCGGCGCCCTACGCGGCCTGGGTGCTGTCCTGCCTTGGCGCCGACATATTGAAGGTCGAGAAAGCGGGTTCGGGAGACGATACCCGCCAATGGGGAAAGATCTTCGCCGACGGCAGTTCCTCGACCTATCACAGTTTCAACAGCGGCAAGCTCAGCGTCACCCTTAATCTGAAAAGCGAATCCGAGCGCGGATGGCTGCGGGAGCTTTGTCTCAACGAGGCCGATGTCGTTATTCAGAATCTGCGCCCCGGCCTGGTCGAGACCTTGGGCCTCGACGCCGCGGTGCTGGTCCATGGCAACCCGAAGCTTATCTATTGCAATCTCCGCGCGTTCGGGGCCAAGGGGCCGCTCAAGGACAAGGCCGGCTACGATCCGCTGATGCAGGCTTGTGGCGGCCTGATGAGCGTCACCGGGGAGGAAGGCCGGCCGCCCGTCCGGATCGGCACCTCGATTATCGATATGGGCTCCGGCTTGTGGTGCGTGATCGGCATCCTGTCGGCGCTTTTTCAACGGCAAAAGACCGGGCGGGGGTGCGTTGTCGATGCCTCCCTTTATGAAACCGCGCTTGCCTGGATGACGACCCATGTGACCGGTGTCCAGGTCGATGGCGAAAACCCGACGCGCCAGGGCTCGGGCGTGCGCGGCATGGCGCCCTACCAGGGATATGCCTGCAAAGACGGTTACCTCATCATCGCCGCCCCCAATGACAGACTCTTCTCCCGCCTCGCCGCCGCCTTGGGATCTCCCGGCTGGCCGCAAGACCCGCGCTTCAACAGCAATCAGCAGCGGTCGAACAATCTGGACGCGCTCAACGCCTTGATCGCGCCGTTGATCGCGCGCCACTCGCGTGCTTATTGGCAGGCGAAACTGGACGCAGCCGGTGTTCCGAGCGCTCCGGTGCAGAATACGCTTGAAATGATGGAGAACGCGCAAACCGAGGCGCTCGGCATTATCCAGGAGTTCCCCGGAGGCGGTCCGCGCTTGATGGGTCTGCCGTTGAGCTTTGGCGGCCGGCGGCCGAAAATCAAAAGCATGGCTCCGCGCCTCGGAGAACATGATAAGGAAGTCAAGGGGCGGAAGTTGCAGCAGAAATCGGACGCGGAATGAAGACCGACTACGAAACGATCACCCTGGAGCGCATCGACGACCACGTTCTGCTCTACACCATGGACAGGCCGGAGGTCGCCAATGCCAAGAACACCAGGATGGGGCACGAGCAGAAGGAGGTCTTCGAGCATCTCTATGTCGATCAGGACGGCATCCGCTGCATCGTGCTGACCGGGCGCGGCGACAAGGCGTTTTGCGCCGGCGGCGATCTCAAAGAGCGCCAGGGAATGACGGATGAGGAGTGGAAACAGCAGCACGCGGTCTTCGAGCAGTCCGGCCTGGCGCTGCAAAATTGTCCGATCCCCATTATTGCCGCGGTCAATGGCGCCGCCTATGGCGGCGGCACGGAAATGGCGCTGAGCTGTGATTTCATTTACGCCTCGCGCACCGCCCGTTTCGCGCTCACGGAAGTGACGCTCGGCATCATGCCGGGGGCCATGGGAACGATCAATCTGCCCTATGCGGTGGGCGAGCGCCGGGCCAAGGAAATTATTCTGACCGGCCGTCCCTTCACCGCCGAGGAAGGCCATGCCTGGGGTATGATCAACAGGGTCTGCGAACCTGACAAGCTGCTCGACGAGGCGCTGGAAACGGCCCGGGTGATCGCCGGCAACGCGCCGCTTTCCGTGCAACGGGCGAAGAGCTCGGCGACGGTCGCAACCCAGATCGACCGGGCGTCGGGCATGCGTTTCGAGCTTGAGGCCTATAACCGTCTGGTTGGCACCGAAGACCGCCGCGAGGGCATCAACGCCTTCAACGAAAAGCGCAAGCCTGTTTACAAAGGCCGCTAAGGGAGGTTCATCAGGTGAAGCAAAACATCGATGTCGTGGTATCGGAAGTCGGACCGCGCGACGGCCTGCAAAGTATCAAGACCATTTTTCCAACCGAGGCGAAACTCGAATGGATCCGCGTCGAGGCAGCCGCCGGGGTGCCGAAAATTCAGGTTGGGTCATTCGTGCCGCCGAAGCTGCTGCCGCAACTGGCCGATACGGCGGCGGTCGTCGCCGGCGTGAAGAAACTCAAGGGGCTCACCGTCTCCGTTCTCGTCCCCAATCTCAAGGGCGCGGAATTGGGGCTGGCCGCGGGCGCCGACGAGATCGGCGTGGTGATGTCGGTGTCGGAAGCCCACAACCAATCCAATGTCCGCCGCAGCGTTCAGGAGTCCCTCGACGATTTCGAGCGCATCGTCGCCTACCGCAATGAGCACGACCCCGAGCGGAGCACGAAGATCTCCGGCGGCATGGCGACTTCCTTCGGCTGCACCATTTCCGGCAAGGTCCAGGTCTCCGATGTCATGCGCCTCGCCGAGAACCTGATCGCCCGCGGCGCCGAGCGGCTTAATGTCGCCGATACGGTCGGTTACGCCAACCCGAAACAGGTCGAGGACCTTTTCAGGGAACTGTTCCGCACAATTGGCGAGGATATCCAGGTCGGCGCACACTTCCACGACACGCGCGGCCTCGGGCTCGCCAATGTCTATGCGGCGCTCGCGGCGGGGGTGCGCGAGTTCGACGCCTGTCTCGGCGGTTTGGGCGGCTGCCCCTATGCGCCGGGCGCTACCGGCAACATCGTCACCGAGGATCTGGTCTTCATGCTCGAATCGATGGGGCTCAGAACCGGCATCGACCTCGATGGGCTTCTCGAAGCGCGTGAGATCCTGGAACGGCATCTCAAGGGCGAGCCGACCCACGGCACTTATGTCACCGCCGGGTCGCCGAAGGATTTCATTCCGGCGTCGGCGGCCTGAGCAAGGAACACCAATATGGAAACGCAGGACATCGAAATCGGTCTCGGCGAGGATTATCCGGAAATCCGCGAGGAGGTCCGCAAAGTCTGCGCCGATTTTCCCGGGGAATATTGGCGCAAGCTGGAAGACCAGCCGCCCTCGGGGAGTTACCCGACGGCGTTCATCGAGGCGCTCACGGCGGCCGGATATCTGGCGGCGCTGATCCCGGAGGAATATGGCGGCGCCGGCCTGCCGGTGCGCGGCGGCGCGGTGATCCTGGAGACGATCAATGCGACGGGCTGCAGCGCCTGCGCCGGCCATGCGCAGATGTACACCATGGGTACCATCCTGCGCCATGGGTCGAAGGAGCAAAAGGAATATTATCTGCCGCAGATCGCCCGGGGAGAGTTGCGCCTGCAGGCCTTCGGCGTCACCGAGCCGACGACGGGCTCGGACACGACGCAACTGAAAACCCGCGCCGAGCGCCGCGGCAATGGCTATGTCGTCAACGGCCAGAAGGTCTGGACCAGCCGCGCCGCCCATTCCGATCTGATGCTCTTGCTGGCGCGGACCACGCCGGCCGATAAAGTGGAGAAGAGAACAGAAGGCATCTCGACCTTCCTGATCGATCTCCGCGAGGCGCAAAGGCACGGCTGCGACATCCGGCCCATCGACGCCATGATCAACCACAACACCACGGAAGTGTTTTTCGACAACGTGCCGATCCCCGGCGACTCCCTGATCGGCGAAGAAGGCAAGGGGTTCCGCTATATTCTCGACGGCATGAATGCCGAGCGCTGCCTGACGGCCTCGGAAGCCATCGGCAATGGCCGCTATTTCGTCGAAAAGGCGGTGAACTACGCCAAGGAGCGTATCGTCTTCGGCCGGCCGATCGGCCAGAACCAGGGCATCCAGTTCCCGATCGCCGAAGGCTATGCGCATCTCGAGGCCGCCGACCTCATGGTCCGCAAGGCGACGGCGATGTTCGACAATGGCCAGCCCTGCGGCGCCGAGGCCAATATGGCGCGCTACCTGTCCGCCGCGGCGGCCTGGGAGTGTGGCGAGGCCTGCTTCACCACCCATGGCGGCTTCGCCTTCGCCAAGGAATACGACATCGAGCGCAAATGGCGCGAGGCGCGCCTCGCGCGCACGGCGCCGATCTCCCCGAACCTTATCCTGAGCTATATCGGCCAGCACGTGCTCGGAATGCCGCGGTCTTATTAGAGGCGATGATCGGGGAAAGACGAATTAGCGAATAGCGGCCCGCGGCCTGGTGCCTGCATTTGTCTTCAGCGAATGCTGTGTCGCGCCGAGTATTTTAGGCCTGATCACCTTAAGTCATAGCGAGCTTGCGGAACCGCAGGGCAAGGCTGGAAAATTTCCATGGGCCTTCTTGGGGTACGCGAACAAGCGTGCATAGGGCCCTCAATCCGGCTAGACTTGTTTGTGGATGGGCCGGACGGGTGGCACAGAAAGTAAGGTGAATTATGGCTACTTATGTCGTGCTTGCCAGCTTCAGCGATCAGGGCGTTCGCAACGTCAAGGAGACGATCGGACGGGCAGATGCTTTCAAGGAGATGGCCAAGAAAACCGGGGTAACGGTTAAGGACATTTATTGGACACTCGGGTCACGCGATGTGGTCGCGATTTGCGAAGCGCCAGACGACGAGTCCGCCACAGCCCTGGCTCTAAGTGTCTCATCGCGCGGCAATGTGCGCTCCGAGACGCTTCGCGCATTTTCTCACGACGAAATGACGAAAATTATAGGCCGGATGGTCTGACGCAAAATCAAACGCGCCGGATGGAATGATTCCGTCCTTTCTTCATTATCGTACAGATGCGATAACCTCTCCCCCGTGGGGAGGGTAGCCTCGATGGCCGGGTGGGGGACACCCGGAACGGATCGCAATTCACAAGTGTTTACAATTGACAGCTTCGGAATTGCCGCATCTGGCGCTAATGCCTCTCTGTTCCCCCAACACGTTCCCCTCCCCCAGCAAAGGGAGAGGGGATTTGATGTTGCGGTCCGCCCTAGAGCGTGATCAATCTTGATAGAATCGATTGGGGATTCCCAAGGTGCCGC
>CAYWBS010000005.1:0-21765 GCA_964456215.1 uncultured Hyphomicrobiaceae bacterium | reverse complement strand
TTTCCGGTCAAGCCGCTGCATCGCGCCAAGCACCGGCTGATTCCGGCGCTGGCGCCCGAAATCCGTGAGCGGCTGGTCCTGACCATGCTCGGCGATGTTCTGAAGACACTGATGGCCGTGCGCGGCATCGATAAATGTCTGGTCGTGACGCCGAGTGAAATTGTCGCCGCTGCTGCCACATCCTATGGAGCGTCCGTCTTGCAGGAAGAGACGCTCAACGGATTGAACGGGGCAATTTCGAAAGCTGTCAACGAGGCGGTGCGTACTGGCTGCGGCAGGGTGCTGGTACTTCCGGGCGACATACCGCTGGCGACGGCGGCGGAAATCACAGAGGTCCTGTCGCGGGGCGGCGGGCGGGGGATCGTTATCGTGCCCGACGCTGAAAAATCCGGGACCAATGCGCTGCTGTTGTCGCCGCCGGACGTCATCGCGCCGGCCTTCGGCCGGGAGAGCTTCGCCCGCCACAAGGAGCGCGCAAGGCGGGCGGGCGTAAGCCACGCCACCCTCCGCCTGGACGGCCTTGCGCACGACATCGACGGCGTTAAGGACCTGAAGCGCCTGCGTCATCTCCGACACTACGCTTTCCTTGGCGAAAGCCGCCCGTCCATGGACGACGATCAGGCCCTGGCGCTTGCGGCGTGCGATGATCTGGACGGGTTGACGTCACGGGCACGGGCGCTCAGCGTCGCCAGCCATGGAACGAAAGTGTCGTTCTCCAGGAAAATATTCATTCCACTCACCCAGCTCTGCCGGGATGTCTGCCACTATTGCACTTTCGCCCATCCGCCGAGACCCGGAGAACCGGCCTATCTGAGCCGCGATCAGGTTCTGGAGATCGCCCGGCGCGGTGAGGCGGCCGGGTGCAGGGAAGCGCTCTTTACTCTCGGCGATAAGCCGGAGCACCGCTACCGTGTGGCGCGGCAGGAGCTAGCGGAACTGGGACACGACTCGACGCTCTCCTATCTGGAGGAATGCGCGCGGCTGGTTTTCCAGGAAACCGGGCTGCTGCCCCATATCAACGCCGGGATCATGTCCGAGGATTGGCTGCACCGTTACCGCGACGTCTCTGTTTCCCAGGGGCTCATGCTGGAGACGGTTGCGGCGCGACTCTCGGCCAAAGGGGGCCCGCATTTTGGGTCTCCGGACAAAGACCCGAAGCTGCGCCTGGCGATGATCGATGCCGCTGGCCGGGCCGCCGTGTCCTTTACCACCGGCCTGTTGATCGGCATCGGCGAGACGCGACGCGAGCGCATCGAGGCGCTGCTCGCCCTCAGGCGGTCCCATGAGCGTCACGGCCATATCCACGAAATCATTATTCAGAACTTCAGAGCCAAGCCGCGAACGAAAATGGCCGCAGCGCCGGAACCCTTGATCGAGGAGCATATCTGGACCATCGCGGTGGCGCGGCTGATCTTCGGCGCGGAGATGAACATTCAGGCGCCGCCCAATTTGCGCCCCGGCGGCCTGGCGCGGCTGATGGACGCCGGGATCAATGATTGGGGCGGCGTCTCGCCGGTCACACCCGACTACGTCAATCCCGAGGCGCCCTGGCCGCAACTCGAGCGGCTTCGTGACGCGACCGCCGCAAGCGGCCGGACCCTGGTCGAACGCCTGGCGGTCTATCCGTGCTACGCCCTGGCACCGGAGCGCTGGCTCGCCCCGGCGCTCAGGACCGCGGTGCTGCGCGCGACGGACAGTGAAGGCATGGCGCGCGAAGACCAATGGATTGCGGGCGCGGCCGGCGCGCCGCTTCCCGCGCCGCCGGCGGTGAAAAATCGCGATACCGAATCGCGACCGTCACCCAAGATCGCCTCCGTATTGCATCGGGTGGAAGAGGGGTCCGCAGCGGATGAGCACGATCTGGTGACGCTTTTTTCCGCGCGCGGACAGGATTTTGCCGCCGTGTGCGCCGCCGCCGATCGCCTGAGAGAAAAGAGATGCGGCGACACCGTCACCTATGTCGTCAACCGCAATATCAACTACACCAATCTCTGCACCTATGGCTGCCGTTTCTGCGCCTTCTCCAAGGGGCGGCTGTCGGCGGCGCTGCGCGACAAACCGTATAATCTAGATCTCACGGAAATCGAGGTGCGCACGCGGCAGGCCGCGAGGCGCGGCGCCAGCGAGGTCTGCCTGCAGGGCGGTATCGCCCCCGGTTATTCCGGGCACACCTATCTCGACATTCTTGGCGCGGTGCGGGCCGGCGCGCCGGACATTCATATTCATGCCTTTTCGCCGCTCGAGGTCTGGCATGGGGCGGAAACGCTGAACCTGGCGCTTTCCGACTACCTGACGCGTCTCAAGGACTCCGGGCTTTGCAGCCTGCCGGGCACGGCGGCCGAAATCCTCGACGATGAAGTGCGGCGCGAACTTTGTCCCGACAAGATCACCACGGATCAATGGCTTAACGTCATGGAAACCGCCCATGGGATTGGCCTCAAGAGCACGGCGACGATTATGTTCGGTCATGTCGACATGGCGCGGAACTGGGCGCGGCATTTGCTGCGCATTCGGGAACTTCAGGAAAAGACGGGCGGATTTACCGAATTCGTGCCGCTGCCCTTCGTGCATATGGAAGCGCCGATCTATCTGAAAGGCCAGTCGCGCAAGGGGCCGACCTTCCGCGAGGCGGTGCTGATGCATGCGGTAGCGCGCCTCGCCCTCGACCCGGTGATCACCAATATCCAGACGTCCTGGGTGAAGATGGGACCGGAGGGCGCCGCGCGGTGCCTTGAGGCCGGCGCCAACGATCTCGGCGGCACGCTGATGAACGAGTCCATCACCAGGGCGGCCGGGGCGGGATTTGGCCAGGAAATGTCCCCGATCGCGCTCGAGCGGCTCATTCGCGGCCTGGGCCGCCGGCCCCGCCAACGCACGACATTCTACGGCGCGCCGGACGGCGAGCTGCTGGCCTTGTCCTTCTCGGAGTGCGAGACACGGCCGATGAGCCTGATGGCGGCGGAGTAGGGTGAGCTCGTCCAGAACAGTTACGCTGGGGCCGAAATGTGGAGCGCCAATATTCCCGACTGTCGGGCAATGGACTACGGACCGTCTGTTCGGTTCGGCACATTGCGAGATCGCACCTCCGCCGTGGAAAAGGTGCGAAAATATTCAATGTAGCCGGGAGCGCATCCGAACTCCGCACATGTGAACTCCGATATGGAATATTTGTCCGGGTAAAAAACATATGACTTCGAGGTATTGGAGAATGGAAAGGACCTGCGCAGCGGACCAGTGACGGGCACCAAGTGAAACTGTTCCGGAGTGCCAATGCCGGCATTGAGCTCCTTGGCTCCGACGGGCACGCCGTCCCTGAGAACAATGATCCCCAACCACGGATCGAAAATGACCCATCTTCGCAGTGCACTGATCCAAATCTCCGCGGAGGCGTGTCCATAGGTTATGAGATCTCCGAGTTGCGGACTATAATTGTTCGCGTCGAGGGCGCGCAGTCTGAGTTCCGGAAAAACCGTTGAAGCATGAAGGAATAAGTCCCTGAATCCGGCGCACTGCACTGAAAATTTTCCGCTTCTAACCAAATCAACTTTCTTGTCGAACGGATATCTTATGAAAGCGGATCGGGCCAAATTCGTTGGACCCGTCGTAATGTTGAACGACCATAGATAGTTGAGTATGCCGATGGCTGTATTGATTTCGTCATATTTGGTCTTGCGCACGGCCTCAATTTCGATTCTGTCCGGAACTCCTACAAATTCCTCAAGCAAAAATTTTCTCGCGGGACGCGCAACCGGGTCGATGGAGCGCCGCCCAAGAATCGTATAGCCTCCCGGCCGTTTGAACTTGAACGTATTGGATAGCCACACGGACGACTGCCGGATTAGCTCGAAGAACTTATCATCTACAAAGACGACAATTGAGTACTCGCGCCTTGTTTGTTCCTTATCAATTTTCATCACGGACTGTGTGCCGTTAGTCGTCAATTCCCTGGCATTCTTTTTGAGACGCATTAGAGCCGGTTTCTGCAGGGTGATGGGGACATGATCCAGTTGGACATAGGAAACATCGGCCGGCGGGGCCGTGAATGTTAGAACAAGGGACGACTCGCTCTGCCGGAAGTCTAAGATCGAGATCGTGCTTGACGGGGCAGGCCCTGAGAGAGTCACCCATGCCGCGGCAAATGAAACGATCAACATTATGAAAAATAGAAATGCGCTGTATTTCCGGCTTTTATTCATGAGACCAAATTTATTGAATAAATAGAGAAATTGAATCCCGTCAGTTCTTGACTGGAACTTGGGAACCCGGGCCGTCGGTTGGGGCGAGTATGGGTGAGAATCATCTGGCTGGCAATGGAGTGGCGTTCGGCAATTACTGCCTCACGGAAGGCAATGGGATGATTCCGCGCAAGCTTACAGCCACCCAAGCAAAAACTGTTCGCAATCACACCAAACAGCTCACCCCATCCGCTTTTTGAGCAGCGGGATGACGTCTGAGGCCAGGGCGTCGATCTGCTCGGCCTCGTATTTGTAGGGCACGAAAATGATGCGGTCGATGCCGGTATCGAGATGGGCCTGGAGCTGCTCGGCGCATTCCTCCGCCGTGCCCATGATGGCGCTCTCCATGGTCGATTCCGACCACGAGGCATAGTCCCATTCGGTCTGCAGCCATTCCTTCATCGGCGCCTCGACCTTGTCGCGCGGCCCGATGCAGATCGGCAACTGATTGACGGATATAAGTTCGTCGGGGTCGCGCCCGGCTTCTTCGGCGAAGGCGCGGACCTTCGCCCAGACATTGCGGAAGCTCTCGGCGGTATAATAATAGGTGAGCCAGCCATCGCCCTTAGTGGCGGCGCGTTTCAGAACGGCATCGACATAACC
The DNA here is from genome assembly GCA_964456215.1 of uncultured Hyphomicrobiaceae bacterium. Taxonomy (GTDB): domain Bacteria; phylum Pseudomonadota; class Alphaproteobacteria; order Rhizobiales; family BFAS01; genus MnTg02. The sequence continues at coordinate 16,927 of CAYWBS010000005.1, read as the reverse complement.
GCCTATCAGAATGGGCGGGCGCGGCTTTTGCACCGGCTTCGGTTGCAGCACGGCGCCGCGCAGATTGTAGGGCGGGTATTCGCCGTCAACCATGTCTTCCGTCCACAGCCGGTTGATGATCTCAAGGCTCTGCTCCATGATCTTGCCGCGCTTGGTGAAGTCTACGCCGAGGGAATCGAATTCGCGCCGGTACCAGCCGACCGCGGCGCCGACGATCAGACGGCCGTTGGAAATATGATCGATGGTCGCCAGTTCCTTGGCCAGAATGACGGGATTGCGCATCGGCATGACGAGAATGCCCGTGCCGACCTTGATTCTCGACGTGCGCGCCGCGATAGCCGTCAGCAGGATCAGGGCTTCATGAATCGGAAAACAGGGATCGACGCCCAGCAGAATATGATCCCAGGCCCAGATGGACTCGAATCCCAGCTCCTCGCAGCGCACCCCATAGTCGATCAGCGCCCGCGCGTCCGGCATCTCCGGATAGCGCGTGAAATTGCGGATTGCGACACCGAATTCGGTCACTCTTTTTGCCATGTGGCTATCTCTTTCGTGGCGCCCGGAAGGCGCATGTCCCGGCTGGATCGTTCAGGATTTGTCAGGCGGTATAGAGCCGTTCCGGGTCGAGATGGCGTAACGCGTCAAGCTCGGCCGGGGTCGGGGGATCGGTCTCGCCGACAGTGTCGTCAATCACGAGATCGAAGCCGGTATTGTCGCGGACTTCCTCGGCGGTGACGCCCGGATGCAGCGCTATGACACTGATCTCGCGATTGGCATTGTCGAAGCCCATGATCGCCAGGTCCGTGACGACGCGCCACATTCCGCCGGAGATCAGGCCGCTCGCGGCGCGGCTGTCGCCGCCGTTTATGAAGCCCGGCGAGGTGATGAAATCGACCTTGTCGACGAAGCGGCGCTTCTCGTGCTTCATGGCGACGATCATCTGCGTCAGCGAGGAAATATCGTTGCCGCCGCCGGTGCCGGGAAGGCGGATCTTGGGATTGGCGACGTCGCCTATGAAGGAGGAATTGAGGTTGCCGTAACGGTCGATCTGAGCGCCGCCCATGAAGCCGACATCGACATAGCCGCGCTGCAGCAGCAGCAGGACATCGGTAATCGGCATCACCATATTGGCGCGCCGCGTGCAACGCTGCTCGTTCGTCGACGGCGGCAACTCGCTGGGGACGACAAAGGGACCCACCACGCCGCCCTCGAATAGAATTGTGAGCTTCGGCGCATGGGCGCGCTGCGCCAGCGTCGCGGCGAGCAATGGAATCCCGACCCCGGCAAAGACGATTTGCCCGTCTTTGAGAAGCCGGGCGGCCATGACGGCAAGGAGCTCGGAGGCGGTGTAGGCGGATGTTATCTTCGCATGTTCAGTCATTGTGGATGCTCCGTCCGCGCCGCGCCGCATCGAGCAGATCCTCCATGCCGAGCTTCGCCAGATAGGCGGGCCAGCTCTCCGGCTCGTAAAAATAGTCATTGAGATACCGGGCGATGCCCGCTTCAGCGTCCTTGGCGGTCAAACCGGCAAGCATATCGAGATGAGCGTAGAATGGCTCATAATGACCGTAGCATTCGTGGGGCGCAGAACCGAACGGCGCTTCCACCACGGCATCGACGGTGAAAAATGGTATTTTCGTATGATCCGGCGCCCGGCGGATCTGGTCGTTGGAGACAATTCTCTCCGTCGTCAGGATAACCCGGTTGGCCGCCATGGCGATATCCATATCCATGAATTGCAGGCCGTCGAGCTGCGCATTCCCGTAACAGTCGGCGCGCTGCACATGGATGAGCGCGACATCCGGATTGAGAGCCGGCAGCAACAGCAGCGGTTCGCCGGTAAACGGACATGTCATCTCCTTGACCTGATCCCGGACCTGCTCGCCGACATCCGAGCCGATCATCGAGCGCGTCGGCATGAAGGGAATGCCCATGGCGCCGGCGCGGTAGCGCAGGCCGATCGACATATGGCTCCATTCGTCAAACCGGGCGAGCTTGTTTTCGGTGTAGTGGCGCATCACCTTTGAGACGCCCCAGACGATTCCCTGGCTGAACCAGCTGGTGACGACGTGCTTCGAGACCCCCGAGCCGAACAGGATGTCCCCGTCCGATGACATGATCGATCTCGAAACAGTCAGATCGTGCTTTTTCGCCCTGACCAGCGCCCAGATCATGGCCATCGGCGTGCGCGACAAGGTGCAGCCGCCGAGCGCGACATGATCTCCCGGTTTGACCAATGCGGCCGCCTCTTCGAGGCTCATGACCTTTTCGCGAAGTCCTCTGTCGCGCGCCGCCGTGTCGCCGCGGAGCTCCTGGTAGGATTTGACCAGCGTGTCATTACTCATATGCGAAATCTTCTCCAAATAATGTCTTTTTCCCCGGGCGCGTGCTCCCTAGTTCACGAGCCCGGTGTCCCGATTGAAGCTCGTGATCATATCGTCCCAAACCGGCACGAGCTCCTGCAATTCACGCCAGAAGGTCTGTTTCCTGCGTCTGTCGAAATCCTCGATGGAAATGCCCTGCTGTTCGACCCACGTAAAATAGCCAAGATTGAAAATCCGTTCCCTGTCGGTATGCGTCGTCTCCAGTACGTGCCCGGTATCGGCGCCATCGAGATGGGCGGCGACAAGCTCGCCGGCGGCTCCGGCGCTGAAGGCGCCGCCGTGCCGGGCGTCGACATAATGGCGAAGCTCGCTTTTGTAGAGATCGGCGCCGTCGGTGGCGACGGTGACAATCACGTCCTCCCGGCCAAGATCGAAATGTTTTGCAAGCTTGATGGCGCCGAGAACATTGGCGATGCTTGAGAGCCCGAACTTGGGCAAAATGTCAATCGTCCGTTTCGGCACCGCCTTGCCGATAAGCGTTTCCCGGCCGGCATCGCTATTGAAGACCGCATTCAGCCCGTCCGTCGCCTTGTCGCTGACGCCAATCACCACATCCGTATTCATGACATTGTGGATCAGCGGGACGTGCTTGTCGCCGATGCCCTGGATATTGTGCTCGCCATAGCCGTTTTTGAGCAGGGTCGGGCATTCCACCGCCTCGACGACGGCAATCTTGGCGCCAAGTTTTTCCTTGAGATAATCGCCCGCGGCAAGTGTACCCGACGAGCCGCTGGCGGAAACGTAAGCGGCGAGCCGCACGTTCGGCGCCGCGCCGGCAATCTTTTCGAAAACGCGCTCAAGCGCGGGTCCGGTACAGCGCCAATGACATAGATAGTTTCCGAACTCGTTGAACTGATTGACGATCTCGTTTGCCGCGTCCCGTTTCAATTCCGCGCATTTGTCATAGATTTCCTTGACATTGGATTCGCTGCCCGGCGTGCGGATGATGTCTTCCGGCGCGCCTGCCCAGCGATCGAGCCAGTCAAACCGTTCCCGGCTCATGCCCTCCGGCAGCACGGCGACGCCGCGGCAGCCGAGGATTTTCGACACGGCGACGCCGCCCCTGCAATAGTTGCCGGTTGACGGCCAAACGGCGCGCTGGCGGGCAGGGTCGAAATGCCCGGAAACAAGCCGCGGGACGAGGCAGGCGTAAGCCGGCAGGACCTTGTGCGCCTTGATGAGCGGAAACAATGCGCCGAGGACGACAACGATCCGCGCCTCGACACCGGTCAGGCTGGAGGGAAGTTCGGCATGGACCGGGATATCGGCGAGTTTCTTGCGGGTGCGATCGTTGTACCAGTTAATCCGGTAGAGATTGGCGGCATCGGCGTCATCGGGCCCCACGGATTTGAGTCTGGCGCGGATCGAGTCCGGCGCGCGCCAGGGCTCCGCCAGCTCGGAAAATGTCGGCAGGACAATATGTTTTTCCCGGGCGAGAGACACCGCGCGCCTGCGAACGTCCGCATCTTCGACACGGTCGATAAGTCCCAGGGACCTCATTCGCGGTGTCCCGGTGGCATCCCGACCTTTATATTCTGAGTGCACCCGCAACAAGATTTCACGGCTTGACGGTAATCCCTGTCAAAATGTTCCATTGTCCTAAATATAGGACCATATCGTAGGTCACTCATGCGCCGTTAACAAGCCGAAAGGCGGGGCGGGGGCGACCCCGAAACGCGGCAACGGTAATCAAAACCGGTCGGCGAATATACCGCGAAGATGGCTCTTTTCCGGCGCGCGGACTGTCTTATAGTTTTTCTGCGGCGGCAAGCTCGTCGGCAAGGCGGTCGGTGGCGGCGTGGCGCGGCTTGGAAATGCCGGCGACCAGCAGATAGAGCGCCGGCGTCAGGAACAGCGTAAAGACCGCCGCCAGTCCCAGGCCGCCAAAGACGACCCAGCCAATGGCGGCGCGCGATTCCGCTCCCGGGCCGCTGCCGAGGATCAAGGGTAGGCCGGCGAGCACCGTGGATACCATGGTCATGACGATCGGCCGGACGCGCACCAGGGAGGCTTCGCGCGCGGCATCGAAAACGCTGCGCCCCTGTTCGCGGAGCTGACCGGCGAATTCGACCATCAAAATGCTGTTCTTGGCCATAATGCCGATCAGCATGAGAACGCCGATCTGGCTGTAGATGTTGATCGTCGTCCCCGTCAGCGCCAGCGCGAATATCGCGGCGCAAATGCCGAATGGCACGGTCATCATCACCACGGCGGCGCTGGTAATGCTTTCGAACTGCGCGACCAGGACCAGGAACACGACCAGCAAGGCAACCAGGAAAGTTATCGTGACCCCGTGAGAGGTTTCGTTGAGGGCGGCTGCTTCATTGAGGAAGATGAGGCCGATGTCGTTCGGCAGTTCCTTATCGGCCAGTTTGGTAATTCGATCGACCGCATCGCGCAGCGAGAAACCCGCGACAGGCTCGGCGTCGACTTCGATAGCGCGCCGCTGTCCATGGCGGTCCAATTCCGCCGGCACGGCATATTCCCGGAACGAGACGAGCTGGGATAGCGGCACCATCTTGCCGTTTGCGGCACGGACAAACAGATTTCTCAGATCCGATGGATCGTCGACGGCGCCGGGGGTGGCTTCCAGTATCACCGGCACGACTTTGTCGTGGATCGTAAGTTCCGATACTTCGTCATTGTCGACAAGGACCTGAACCGTCGTCGCCAGATCCTGGATCGAGACGCCGAGGTCCGCCGCCCGCCGCCGGTCGATGGAAATGGAGAGCTGCGGTTGCGTTGCCCGGAACTCAACACGGAAATTCTGCAGTTCGGGAATCTCCCGCTCCATCGCCAGAACGAACGCTTCGGTCGCTTCGGCGATCTTGTTATAGTCCGCACCGGTCAGGGCGAACTTGATGCCGCCATCCGCGTTTCTGAGACCCAGGCTGTTGCCACGCACGATGCGCGCCCGGGCGCCCGGAATTTCATTGACCGGTTTCTTCAGGGCTGCGGCAATCTCGCCTTCGCTCTTTTGACGCTTCGACCAGTCGGCGAGCGGCGCCTCGATCCACCCCCGATTGGGGTCATAGCGGCCGGTAATGGTGAACACGTTCGGGACCGTGCCATCGGCGACGTAAGGCTCGAGAATTCTTTCCACGCGCTCGACCTGCCGGTCGGCATAGTCGAGACCGGTTCCATCCGGTCCGACGAGACGTATGACGATGAGCCCCCGGTCTTCTTCAGGCACAAGCTCCTCGCCCAGGGACTGGAAGACGATCGCCGCGCCTACCGCGACAATGGAACAAAGGCCGATGACGATCAGGGGCGCCGCGAGAACGCGGTCGAGAATCCAGGTGTAGAGTGCACTCAACAGGCCCCCGGCGCGGGCCAAAAAGCCGATCGCGGATGGTTTTTCCGGGGTCTCCGTCGCCGGCAGGCGCGAGGCGAGCATCGGACAAATCGTGAGGGCGACAAAGGAAGAAATTGTCACCGCCACCGCCAGCACAAATCCGAATTCCGTGAAAAGCCGGCCTGCGGTCGAGGGCAGGAACGATATCGGAAGGAAGACGGATATCAGGGTCGCGGTGGTGGCGACGACGGCGAAAAAGACCTGACGCGTGCCGAGCACCGCGGCGGCGCGCGGCGCAACGCCATTCTGACGCTGGCGCTGGACATTTTCGAGAACCACAATCGCGTCGTCGACAACCAGCCCCGCCGCGAGCACGAGGGCCAGCAGCGTCACCAGATTGATGGAAAAGCCAAGCAGCCATATCGCCGCCACCGTGCCGGTGAGCGCGACGGGAATGGCGACGGCGGGTATCAGTGCCGTGCGGATCTGGCCGATAAAGACCGCGATGACGGCAACGACGATGATGACGGCCAGCGAGAGACTGATCAGCACTTCGCGAATGGCGCCCTTGATAAAGGTTGCCTCGTCGGAGGTCGATTTGATCGTGATGTCCTTGAAACGCGCGTTCAGCCGCTCCACGACCCGGTTGACGCCTTGCGAGATGGCGACGGTGTTCGATTGCGCCTGGCGTATGATGCCCATATTGACGACGGTCCGGCCATCGAGCCTGACGTAGCTCTCGGCATCGGCGGGACCGAAAAAGGCGCTCGCCACATCGCCAATGCGGACCGGATCACGGATGATCAGGCGTTCGATATCTTCCGGGTTGTATACGGAGGCATTGGCCCTGACGATGACTTCCTGCTCGCCGGACTTGAAGCTTCCCGCCGGAACATCATAGCGCGCGCTTTTCAGCACCGCCGCCACGTCGGCGACGGAAAGCTGATATCCGGCGAGCTTCATCGGATTGATCACAACTCTGAGGACGCGCTTGCGGGCGCCGAAAAGCCGGACATCCGCGACGCCGTCGACGGATGTCAGCTCGGGGACGATCTCGTTTTCAATCTTGGCGGTCAGCTCATCGATCGCCAGACTATCGCTCCAAGCGGAAAGCCGGATAATCGGGCGCGCATCGGCGTCGGCCTTGATGACGAAAATATCCTCCACGCCTTCCGGCAGGTCGCGTTCAACGCGGCTCACCGCCTCGCGGACATCGTTGGCGGCATCGACGAGATCGATAGAGGGATTGAACTCGGCGCGGATGCGAAGATTGTTCTCCTCGCTCGATGATCGCACCGCCTTGACGCCGGTTACCCGCGCCACGGCGGCCTCAATGACGCTTGTGATTTCCGCGTCGATGGTTTCCGGCGAGCCGCCGGGATAGTTGGCGCGGACGGTCACGATCGGGCGGTCGATGTCCGGGAGTTCACGGATCTCTATGCCGAAAACCGCCCCGATCCCGGCAATGATGATGAGCAGGTTTAGCACCGTCGCCAAATAAGGGCGGCGAACGCTTAGCGCCGGAAGGTCATTGGCTTCCGTCACCATTTGGCGGCTTCCAATTTGCTATTGACGTTGCCGTGCTCTTTCGGCGGCGACAGAAATGTCACGGCGCGGCCCGGCCGAAGACGCTGAACGCCCTCGATGACCACAAGGTCGCCTTCCGAGATCCTGCCCGCCACAAGGATGGTCGCGTTGAGCCTTTTGACAATTCGCACGGGGGATTTCTCGGCGCGCCCGTCCTTGATCCGCCAGACATAACTTGCCCCTTTTCCCCAGAGCAGGGCCAGTTCGGGAATGGTCGGATAAGAGTCGCCGGAAAGGATGACTTCGACCGAAAACGACATGCCCGGGCGCAGGAGGTCTTCGGCGTTGGGAAGAACGGCCCGGACCTTGACGGAGCGGGATGTCGGGTCGACCCTGGAGTCGAGCTGAGCGATTTTGCCGGTGAATTTTCTTTCGCCGAAGCTTGACGTCCGCGCGACGATCTTGTGGCCCGGCGAAAGACGCGGGATATAAAGTTCGGGCACCTCGAACTCGACCAACAGCTCATGCCGGTCGTCCAATGTAATAATGGCGGTATTCGTGGACACCCGGTCGCCCATCTCGACTTTCGGGATGCCGACAACGCCGTCGAACGGGGCCCTTGATGTCAGATCCTTAAGTGTCTGTTCCGCCTGATTGAGCTCCAGCTCGGCGCGCTTCGATAAATTTCGCGCGTCATCGACTTTGGCCTGCGAATTTACATTCCGGTCCAGAAGCTGTTCCGAGCGTTCCATAAGCCGCTTGGCCTCGATGAATTTTGTTTTCGCGACCCTAACGGCGAGCTCGGCGTCCATTGTATCAAGACGCATGATAACGTCGCCTTGCGAGATGCGCTGGCCGGCCTTGGCCGGAAATTCGACGATTTCTCCTGGGACCTTAGGAAAGAGCATGACCGAGCGTCTTGCCCGCCCGGTGCCGACCGCCTCAACGGTGAAATTGTTTGCGGTCAAGCGGGTTCGCGCCACGACAACCGGGATTTTCCGGTCGCCTCCACGCCGCGACGTCTTTTTGTCGTCCCGAGCCTTGTCCATCAAGGCGGCAAAAACCGACCCAACGTGGTCGCGGCCGAGCCAAAGCGCGCCGGACGCGGCGAGGAGCGCCGCGAGGACGATAATCTGAACCGAATTTGAAACATGCCGTTTCATTCGTTTGGCCCGATGATCATGACAAAACAGCTTTCGACTAATGACCGGTCTTTGAGCCCATTCTACACGTGATTGACAATTCATTGTATCACCAACAACGGCGATGACATGGCTTCGGCGAAGAAGAGCAAAATGCACGCACAACCCAATCGCCCGGAAAACGCGCCTTGCCGCGGCCGGTCGCACTTGCCATATACGTTTGTGGCCGAAGTTTTCCGTCGCTCGGAATGATAATAGGGAAAACGCCGGCACCCCAATCATAGCGCAAATGCGCGCGGCCAATTCGCGATATTCCCTCAGGTCCAATTTCGCTTGAGCTTTTCGCCGGCGAAGTGAAGCCATTCGAGGACCTGGTCCACGAACAGGCCGATCAATGCCGCCACGGTGATAAAACCATAGGGATTGGCCGTGATGAGCATGCCTGACGGCAGGAAAAACGTCCGCAGGACGACATAGGCGATGAGGCCGAGCGCGGCGGCGGCGAAGGGCCGGAGCAGGGTCCAGCCAAGGGAAAGGTCGTCGAACTCTTTGCCGATGATGGCCAGGCCAACCGACTTGAGCGACTGAACGAGCGCCCCCAGGCCGGCGAAAATGGCGATGATGGCGAGCATGGCCTGATCGGCCGCGAGATATGTATGTGTGCCGCCCAGATTGACGCGGGTTACGGGGAGGTCTCCGAATTTGCAGTTAACCTTGCCCGCCTGCTTGATGAGTTTCAGAAACTCCGGCCTCTGGCTTCGCGGCATGTTTTCCGCCTTCTTGCAAAGTTCCGATTGCGCGCCGAGAGCCGGCCAGACGTCGATGGCGGTGTCGGCGAGCAGGCCCGTGAGAGCGATGAGAAATATTGCTGTGGCGGCGAAACCGGCTCGGCAGATCGCCCATAGAGGAAGTTCGGGCATGCCCTTGGTCACTTTCGCGTTGTAATCAATCTTCTTCCAAAGGCGCCTCATCCGTTCGTTCGGCGCCGCGAACAGCCTGCCCGTTGGGCCTGACTGGCACTGCTGTTTAGCAGATTCCGGCGGGCCGTTGCACCCCGTGGGGCGGCCAAGACGTATCCATCACTGCTATTGCTTCAAGCGTTATCCCCGTCATTTGTCGCCGCCCGGACAATGCAAGCGGGCAGGCAGCGGGCAGGCTTCGAGCTTTTCAGGACCGGCGGTGGTGTAAAGAGAAATCTTGATCCATTCAAAGCGGCCAAAATTTAGGCCATCGATGCAGCCGATTTTCCGGGCGCGGGCACCTGCGTATTTTGCCTGCGCGGCCTTGAAATCGGCTTCCGCACGCCCGGCGATAAAGGCATAGTCTCCATGGCCCTTCATGAGCCAGCCGGAGATCGCCGAACCTGCAGTCCCTCCGGGGGCCACCTCGGTGTGCGTTCCGAGCAGAAAAACGGCGCTTGGCTCCGGGTATGCCGCAAGTCCTCCGGGACCTTTCACGCAATCGGCGATGGCCGCGGCGGCCTCGGCAAGCCGGGCGCTCGTCCAAATGCGCTCGTAACCGGGCAGGGTGAGCTGGAAAGCCGTCAGATAGAAAAGCAGCGCCGCACCCATGCCCAGCGCAAGGGCGGCAAAGGGAAATGCTTCGCGTGCCGCGTAAACGGCCGCAACCGTGGCGCCGATGATAACGACCACGGGCACCAGCGCCGCGAATTGCTCAGGTTCCGCCAGGCGGAAGATAATGGCGCCGAGAGCTGAGGCGGGCAGGATACCGGTCAGGAACGAGAAGACGCTGTTCGGCCAGCCAATTGCCGGCGCTTCGTCCTCGCCGGTTCGCCCGGCGGCACAGAGTGCCAAAGCGATCGCCATCGCCGCCGCCGGCACGACGGACTGCACCGTATAGAGCGGCGGCTTGGCGAAAAAAAGTTCGAGAACGACGATATAGGACGCGATCCAGCTGAGGAGATAACGCGCCTTGGCCTCCGTCCGGTTTGTCATCAGCCAGCGTGCGGCGGCCGGCAGATAGATCATGGCGGCCAGGAACCCGAGCCAAAGGCCGAGCACATAAATTCCCGGTGGCGCGCGGAAGTTCATTTCCTGAGGCCCCGCCAGCCGGCTCCAGAAATGTTCGCTCCAGGCCTGGCGCAGACCTTCGTCATCGGGATTGAGCGCCATCGCCGCCAGCCACGGCGAGGCAATCAAAATCATCAGCGGCAGACCTGCGAGCGGCTTCAGCCGGGCGAGCCAATCGGCGCGTCGGTCCAAAACTATAAGGCCAATGATCGTGGCGAGACTTACGATCGGCAATGCCAGGACCCCGATCAGCACGCCGCAGCCCTGCGCGGCCCAGAAGAGGAGGGCGTCCCGGTTCCCGGTTTCGGAGTCGCCATCGAGATAAATCCGGGCAAGCGACCATTGCGCCAGTGCTGTAAAGGCAAGCAGAATGGCTTTGCTGAGCGCCAGATGCGCTTGCACGACGACAAACAGGTTGACCGCCAGAAGTGCGGCGGCAAGGAGCGCCGGCCGCGCGCCGAAGGAGCGCCGCGCCCCCCAATAGGTGATGAGGACCGCAAAAATCGCCGCGAAAAATGACGGCAGACGGTATGCCCAGATCGCCGTACGGGCTTCATTGCCGAAAAGCGCCGCGGACGCCGCCTGAAGCCAGAAGATCCCGATCGGTTTCGTGAATTGGGGGTGTTGCTGAAACCGGGGCGCAATGAAATCGCCGGTTTCCAGCATCTGCTTGGAAACCTGCGCGTAGCGGACTTCCGTTCGGTCGATGGGCGGCAAGGCGAACAAGCCCGGCAGATATGCGGCAAGGCACAGAGCGACGAGAAAGGTGGCGGCGTGGCGTGGACGTTCCGCCAGCATGTTGAGGCGGACGCGGCAGGCGGCCTCGAGAGAGGCCAGGGCGCAATGCGCCATCCCCCGGCGCGGATTTTCCGCAGTTTTCCCACTCCTGTCCGGCTCAGCTTGTGAAGCCAAAGGGTCCTCCGCGTGCCGGGCGTATGATCTGGGCCGCCGGGAATCCGTTGGAGTGTGCGGAAAAGGGCAAAGCTGTCAACCGGCAATGCACCGGCCGACCCTGGAATTCCGGGGCTGGGCCGGCAGGGCACGGCACGGGGCAGGCGCTCGCTGGTGCACTTGTGCGCGACGTTTTGAATCACTAGAGTGCTTCCAGGAAAAGTGGGCACCGGTTTTCCGTCCGAAAATACAAAAATAAAGTCGTTTTTTGCGATTTGACGAAAAGCGAAAACACTGTCGTGTGGCGTCGGCGAGGCGATGTCCGCTTGATTTTCGGGACGGCGGTGGCGCGGAGCGCGTATAAGGCGCCGGCCATCACCAAATGACATATGCGCTTCTGAGGATGGGTGGCCGAGTGGTTGAAGGCACCGGTCTTGAAAACCGGCAGGCGCGCAAGCGTCTCGGGGGTTCGAATCCCTCCCCATCCGCCAGTTAACGGTAATTCGGCGGCGTTTGAATCCCTTCAGGCGCCGCGCCATCACGGCCTGTCGGAGCGGGAACGGGGAAGCCGCCGAGGCTCACAGGAATATTTTCAATGCACGCAGTCAGGCGGTTTCAAGAGTTATCGCCCGCTTGATCACCGCGCCGGCAACCGGAATTGGGATAATGTCATGCCAGAGAACGCAAGCGACCGGTTCCGGGTCGAAAGAGACGGTGCCGTGGCGCGGATAACGCTTTGCCGGGCCGGGGAGGGCAACACGCTCGCACCCGGCGACATGCGCGCGCTCGGCGCGGCGGTCCGTGACGCGGGTTCCGCCCCCCTTGTCAAGGTGGTGCTGATTGCCGGGGAGGGCGCTGATTTCTGCCTCGGCCGGCGCGCCGCCGCCGCCGCGCCGCCGCTGGAGGCGCGGGCGTTTCGCCAAAAGATCGCCGATGCCATACTCGGAGTCTACGAGCATATCCGCGCGACGCCGGTTCCGGTCATGGCGGCGGTGCAGGGCCGGGCCAAAGGCTTCGGCTGCGCGCTCGCCGCGCAATGTGACATCACCATCGCCGAAGCGGACGCGGCATTCAGCCTGCCCGAAATGGAGGGCAATCTGCCGCCGACCCTCGCCATCTCCGCCTGCATGCGCAAGATGCCCGCAAAGGCGGTGCTGCACATGGTGCTGACGCGCGAACCGGTCAACGCGGAAACCGCGTTCCATCACGGCCTGATTTCGGAGATCGCGCCCAAGGGCCGGCTTGCCGAACGGGCCGACGCCACGCTCGCCAAGCTCGCGGACCGGGACCGAGACGCCCTTATCGCCATCAAGGAATATTGTGAGCTCGCCGCGCATATGGATCCGGCCGGCGCGGCGCGCTACGCGGCCAATCTCCTCGCCGCCGAGATGACCTCGGCGAGGAAGGCCTGAGGGATGCGTTGGCCATCACGCCGGTGGCCGTCCTTAAGCTGCACCATAACGTTGCGCCCGGCCCGCGGTCCCGTAACACGAAGGACGCACGCGCCGCCGCCTGACGACGCGCCGCCAACGCGCCTCCCGCGCTTCGGCGTCTCCGATCCACGCGGCAATCCGGCGCCGAAATCGTTGATATCCTGCGAATTTATCGCCAAACGATCGGCTGCTCGAAATCACGTCATCAACAGCTTCCGAAATGCCCCCTTTATTTTATCGCCGGCGCCGTCATAGTGCGTCGGTTCACATAGGATGTGGGAGCCAATTCATCGCGGGAGAAATCGATGCGAAAAATTGGAACGCCTATTCTAGCCCTTTCCTACGCTGCTGCTATCGTACTCGGTATAGCTGTCGGCGTCGGCACCAACCATGCTTTTGACGCGGCTCCGGTAAGCACGGCGGTTACCGCGATGACAGCCCCGGTTACGACGAACCTGGAGTTGAACTAGGTTGGTCCGGGAGCCCTCGGTCTTTCGGCTCGGGATGGCAAGTATTTCAATCCGTTGACATACGCTGTTGTCTAGAGTGTTTTCGCTTTTCGTTGAACCGCTCAAACACTCTGAGCTTTTTAATTTTCGTGTTTCCGGACGGAAAACCGGCGCCCACTTTTCCTGGAAACACTCTGGCCGTCTGGTCCGGAACGGGACATGCACCGGAAGGCTCTTCGGGACCGTAGGCCGGCTACAGGGACTGAGTGAGCGGATGTCACGGGCTTTGTTTGTGCACACCGATGCCGGATCGGGTTTTAACCCCGATCCGTAACGGTCATGCGCGCGCCGCGGCTCTTATTCGCGCCTCACAGACAGCCGTGATATCTCAGGCAACCATAATAGTCCGGATTGCCATATCCCCAGTTTTGGACACAACGGTGATGCCAATACTCACAACGTTCGCCGTAGGAATAAGAGTCATAGTAATCGGGTTCGAACAGAGGAAAGCCGAAAAAGATTCCATCTCTTTCTCGGTAATGACGGTGGCCTCTCCGGTAGTAACGACCGTCGCCACTCCGGCCGCGGTCACGGCGTCCCCTGCTTCGAGAGCTCCGTCCCCTGCTTCTAGAGCTCCGTCCCCTGCTTCTAGAGCTCCGGCTTCTCTCTGCGACCTTGGTCACGGCGCTCGCGGCATTGTTCGCCATGTCACCAAGTGGCATAGCCGCCTGAGCGGGACGCGCCGCCGCGGGCGTCGCCGCCCCGCCTGCCGTCAGCGCAAGAGCAAGACCGATTGCTGCAAGAAAACTGCAAATAACTCGCGGAACTCGAAACATCTCTGCGAACCTCCTTGTGATTGTCTTCGTGGTTGTCTGCGGGCCGCCCCTATGGATATGTGTCCGGCCCCCATTGTTCGTTTCAATCGCCCGCGATTTCGACCCCGGTTTGATTGCAAACACGTGATGATCCTACAATAGGCTGGACTATTGCCAGGTACAAGACCGGCATTGCAATGACCTGATCGGGTGCCGAATCCTTCCTGTGGCGATTGTCATCCGCACCGTGCCGAATCTCATTGGTTGCTTTCGTGAGAGTTACTTCTGCAGCAGATTTTCGCCCAGGTCCCCTCGCGGTTATTCCGTACGCGACAGGCGCTGCTTGTCCTTCCACGAATGACTTTTCAACAGGCTGAAAAGAGGTCTCGTACACCAAGCAAACGTCCGTTGTTTTGCCGCCGGCCATCAACAACGCGGACGGTCGTTAAATGCACCCCGGGCGGGAATCGTGCCGACGGCATAAGGCCATCGGCACGCAGTTCGTTATTTGTTGCGGTTGCGTCCCATTCCGCGGCCGCCGCCGGTCGTCTCCAGTGCAACCTTGCAGGCATCGGAGACCTTGTCCTTGTTGGTCTCGAGACAGGTCCGTGTCTCACGGTCGCCGTGTCCCTTGCCCGCACAGTACTTGGCAATGTCGTCCTTACATGCGGTTGCCACAGGCCCGGACTGAGCTTGAGCGGTGCCCACAAGGGCCAGAGCCGCAAGCACCGCGTACACAAGATACTTAATGGACATTCTACACTCCATGATCAATGCGTGGCCGATACATTGCGCGACCTTAAGCGTGGGTTGATGGCCACCGGCCCATTTATGCCGCTCATGGCTTGCGGACATTGATCAGCATCAATGCCTCCGCTGCGCCCTTCTCTTGCGCCGGTTTTTGGGAAACGCCGAAGGACCTCTCGGCAGGAAAGGACAAATGTCAGACCGGCGCCCGGTCCGGCTCAAACCCCGAAATTGCGAGCGGTCGGCGGGACCGTCCGGAATAAGGTCAGGTACGGAAGAAATCGGCGGGACCGTCCGGAATAAGGTCAGGTACGGAAAAAAACTGCTCCGCCCGACACTGGCGTTCAGGACCAGCGTGCATACACGGCATCGTTACCTTGACAATATGTCTGGGGTCGGGAATTCTTCCCGCAGTCGGCCTTTCGCCGCTCCGACAGTTCGACTTCACACCATCTTTTCCGGAGGCCTGCACATGACGCGCATTGCAATAGCACTGCTGACGATGCTGGCGGCTTGGGATCCGGCCGCTGCCGCCAGCGTCAAGACCACCGGCATTACGGTCGGCGGCGCACGGGCTGCTCTGCTGACGCCCGGCAAACCACGCGGCGCCATCATACTCATGGCGGGCGGCGACGGCCGGATCGGAGTCCGAGGCGACGGCACCATCGCCAAACAGGGCAACCAGCTTGTGCGCACGCGCGCCGCCTATGCCGCGCGCGGCTTCGCGGTTCTGGTGCCGGAAGGCAACGTCGACGTCGCGGCGGCCGTTAAACTAATGGGCAAGTTCGGCCCGGTCACGCTGGTCGGCACGAGCCGCGGCACGCAGCGCGCGGCGCGCGGCATTGCGGCCGGGGCGCGGCCCGCGCGTCTCGTTCTGACCGCCGGCTTTTTGTCGAACGCTTCCGGAGACCGTGACAATGTGATCAACATCCTCGGCACGCCATCTCGATTGCCCCCGACGCTGGTCGTCCACCACCGCGACGATGAGTGCAAGAAAACCCGGCCGGCCGGTGTCGCTCCATTCATCGCCTGGTCGAAAGGCAAAGCGCGCGTCACCTGGCTGACCGGCGGAAGGTCGAGAGGACGGCTGTGCCAAGCCAGAGCCCACCACGGTTTCAACGGTATTGACGGATCCGTCGTTTCCGCGGTTGCCGGATTTGCCGCGCGTTGAGGCGGCACCGATACCAATCACGTTCGGCAAAGGAGGGTCATTTGCTGTCGAAGCCACGGGTTCGCGCAATGGGAGCCGAACGTCGGTTTTGCAGAGATTGCGGAAGTGGGCAGGCACAAGTCTAAGCGCACCGCGATGTCTGCTCTGTCCAACAGCGGAAAGCCACCAATCTTGGCTGACGCTCACTCATGACCCGATTGGTTGGCTCAATCGCCGTAGCGCAGTATCGTAATGTCGAAGTGCTCTCTATTCCGCAGGCTCCGCCAAAATAGCGGGGGCGTTCGTCGCCATGAAGCCGCGGACGTGGCGTACCGCGAGCTTTATCTTCCGGTCGTTCTCTTTCCAGGGGTAGAGGCTGACCTGCGCGTTCGGCGCGAGTAGTGCTGTCTCCATCGCCGTCGCGTACGGATGCGCCGGGATATCGTCCGGCAAGACCAGCACCGGCGTCTG
Source organism: uncultured Hyphomicrobiaceae bacterium (assembly GCA_964456215.1). Taxonomy (GTDB): domain Bacteria; phylum Pseudomonadota; class Alphaproteobacteria; order Rhizobiales; family BFAS01; genus MnTg02. The sequence goes on along the minus strand of CAYWBS010000005.1, from coordinate 593 downwards.
GCAGTTGCGTACGAAGTCGCGGTCGACAGTGAATACGAAATCCGCCCGCTTCGTGTACATGTTGTTGAGGTAGTCGGAGGCCATCTCCTTGGTGATCTCGGGCCGCCGCTTGCAGAACTCCGGCGCCCAGCCATTAATGTTGTTTCGGTAGAAGATGTCCGGCACACTGGAGCTGTAGCCGCTCGGATGCACGAGAACCGCGGAGACGACGCGGTCGCCCGCGCGCTTCAGCAGGTTCCAGATCATGGGACCGCCAATGCAGAAGCCCATCACCATGAAGCGGTCGATACCCAGATGGTCCATCAGGCCGAGCTGGTCGTCGGTGAAACCGTCCCATGTTTGCTCGATCTCAAGCGGGCCCTCCGACTTGCCGCCATTGGCGTTGCGCAGGTCCAGCGCGACGACGCGATAGGTATCGCTGAATTCCTCCAGCGGATTGAAGGCATGGTTGGCGAGCCCTATTATGGTCGCGTTTAGCCCGCCACCGGGGATGACCAGCAGCGGGAAGCCGGAACCGGCCTCCTCGTAATGGACCTGCACGAGACCGTTCTCAAAGATTGGCATGCCCGTTCTCCTTTTGGCGATCAGACCAC
>CAYWBS010000004.1:0-22076 GCA_964456215.1 uncultured Hyphomicrobiaceae bacterium | reverse complement strand
TGCTCGTAAATGCCATCATGAAAGCGGCACAGGACGCGAACATCAAGTGGGCGTGTGCCGATCGAGTTCAGACCTATCAAAACAAATACGTAGAAGCGGAGGTACTCGTAGCGCGTTTCCCCGAGTTGAAAGCATGGCTTCCGAAGCCACGCAGACTTTGGGAATCAGAGCCGAGACGCATCATCATTTTTGAGGCGTTGTCGATGGCGCTCAGTGTGGTGGACAAGTAGTTACGCTAAAATCGGGAATAGACGAGGGCAAAACCTCAGTTGTTTCGGCTCGTGTACAGATTGTGGTATAGAAATACTTATTCGGTGGCGTTCGGTTTGGGGGATGAGTGATGGGCGTTGCGATCATAGCGTACTTGAAGTCGCTTTCGGTCATTCAATACTTTCAATTGTTGGGTACGCTTTGGGCCATTCCAAGTACCGTACTCAACTTTTTTATGTTCAAACAGCGTCAGGAAATCAACGCTGAGTTGAAGGAAAAAATTGAGGAGCTGGAAAAGGCAAGAGAAGACTTAGAAGACGAACGAGAAGAAGTAGAAAAGCGTGAACGGAAACTCAATAAGATACGAGAAGCAATAACAGGCGGCGAAGACCGACTTTGGCAATTATACCCGGCCCAACGACCGAAAGATTATGACAAACGCATTATCAATCATCGTCCTCCCATTATCACCATAGCGAATTTGAAGGGCGGCGTTGGCAAAACGACGTTGGCGGCTAATTTAGCTGCCTTTTTTGATATTGCCGCTGGGAAGCGGGTTTTGATTCTCGATCTTGATCATCAAGGTTCGTTGTCAAATATGCTCCTCACGAGCGCCAAAATTACCGAAGTCACATCGGGGGCTGATCTTCTGTTCCAGTCTGATGCGGATTGGAAATCACTTCAAATAGCGCGGAAATCGTTGCGGCCTCAATTGCCTAATACAGATCTCGTTCCCGCGTTCTACCAATTTGGCCAGCTGGAAAATCGGTTGATGTTGAAATGGCTCATTCAAGAAAGTGAGGATGATATTCGGTATCGGTTAGCCAAAATTCTGCTTTCGGACGAGGTATCTCGTTACGACATTGTATTAATCGATGTACCACCTCGCTTGACGACCGGAACAATTAACGCGCTTTGTGCGAGCACTCATCTACTCATCCCTACTCAGCTTGATCGAATGGCAACTGAAGCAGTTGTGCCATTCTTGGGGATGGTGACAAACCTCATGTCACTAAACCCAAGCTTGAAATTCCTTGGGGTTGTCGGAATGCTCACCCAGCAGGCAGAACTAAAACCATACGAAAGACAAATACTCAAAGATCTCGTGGCGCAACTCAACAAAACGTTTGGTGAGCAGGATCACATTTTTCCGGGAACGGTTCCCCGACGACAGGCGTTTGCCGAGGTTGCTGGTACGGACATAGCATTTGTAAAGAATCGCGAGATTCAGGACATCATCGGGAGTGTTGGAGAAACAGTGAGATCAAGAGTCGGGCTATGAAGGTCGCGCAACTGCGCTCAGCGCTTAAAAGCTTCGAGGACATTTACCGAAAAACTGGGGATAAGGATGCAGCTGACGCCCTCTCTTGCTTCGCGAATCTGTTAAGGGGTCACGATACGAAAACCGTCGCTGCCTTCACTAAACTGGTAAAGGCGCGACAACAAAAAAGCGATCGCTAAACTTTCTCAATCCACAGAGATGCCGATGCAGGTGAGCGAACTGAGTTTGATCCTCAAGCAAATGCAAGCTTGTTACGACACAGCCGGTGCGCGGACTCAGGCGAACGACTTTGAGCGAATGATTGAAATACTCAGTGGCCATGAGTCCGAAACGGTTGAGGATTTTGTGAATAATCTGAGGCCAAAGCTTCAACAAGATCCGCCGCGTAAACAAAAGCCCAAAGCGCAACTAGATCAAGCTACCGTAGATCGCTATGTTGCACTATTAGCGGATGCAGGGACGAATCAGGAAGAGTTCCGCAAAGCGTTTGGCGGGTTGAAAGGCAGCAAGAAAATCGGGAAGCCGGAAATCGACGCAATTGCCAATGCATATGTTGGCAGTATCGACCGATTTAAATCTAAGAAAGCTGCATTAGAAGCGATCGAAAAGAAATTTGTCCAACGGGTTCGTTTTGAAGGCAAGATGGATATCGTCGACAAATTGACTCCTTGGTAGCTTGTTTTGCCTACAGGCAGCCATTCGGGAAAAGCTTCCGTTTGCAATTGATGTCCATGAACATCAGTCCATGAGTTTCGGCCTGTTCCTTATTTGATATCGGTACGAAAAAAGGCCGCCACTCCGAGAGGAGCGACGGCCGGAACAGGATGCAGTTGATGTTAGTAGATAGTGTTTGACGCAGTCCGCTCAGAGAGGAAATTGTCCAGTTGCGCTTTGCGGTAGCGAACCGCTCGACCCAGCTTCAGAAACGCCGGCCCAGATCCATAGCAGCGCCATTTGTTCAGCGTGGACATTGACAGTCCGAGATAAACTGCTGCTTGTTTTGTGGTCCAAAGCGGGGAGGGAACAAATGCTGTGCCATCCGCCGCCACTTCTTCATTTCCTAAATCGAACGAAAAGTCCATGTTGTGTCTCCTTTCCGAATTTTCTTCGATTGAGGAAATAATTGGTATTTCAACGGGTTATTGCGAGAAAAACAAGGAAACATGTTCCCTTCTTGTATTTCCGGGATTTGTGCAGATAGGCCAGGAATATGGCTCAAACAGCGCAAAATGGCGCTTTCAGAATGCCAAAAGGTTCACACGTTATAGGGTTATGAATCCGTTTTGGCATAAATTTCCTCAAAGCTCAAAAAGGATACACGTTACCTTTTTGGAGCGAATTTCGATGCGTTCGGTGAGAAGTTCGACGATTTCGCGCTGTGATTCGAATGGCAGATGAGGCCATTGATTCTTGAGGTTGCTTGGGTAGTGGCCCAATTGAGAGCGGAACACAACTTCAAGATCGTCACACGGAATTTTTGCCCGGCAGACTTGACATACATATTTGTTGGTTCTCGACGGCACATACATTTTCTGGCCGCAGCCGCAATGGACGTACCCTGAGAAGAGGTGGACGACAGGTCGCGAGGCTCCACCGGCCTCCTTTTGACCGGACAGGATGTCGTTGCAGGTCTCCCACAAGTCAGTTGGAACCAAAGGGACGGCAACGCCAGCAATGCCCTTCACCATTGGGTCTTGAATCAGCCGGCCAACCGTAGTTCCGCTGAATTCAGCACCACTACGGGTGCGGTGACCCTCCGCATTGAGAATGCCGGCGACAAGCTTCTTGCGTTTGTGCTCAGCGAACAGCTCGAAGATCTGCAGACGAACGGGAGCCTCTTCAGGGTGAGCGACCAGCATGTCACCCTTGCGCATGTATCCGAAGCTTGGAGGTCCTGCTTTTTTGGGCTTCATCGTTGAAACTCGTCTGCCGCGAATCATGTTGGACAAAGATCGATTGTGTTTCCCGAAGTTGTCTATGTCCAGTCTGCGTAATCGCCCGTCACGCTCCACTGCGCCTCCGGCACACTCATGATCGTGTACTTCATAGATAACGTTGCCCAGTGTGCCACGCACTGTGATTTTCTTTGGTACCCTCTTGGTACCCTGTCGATCATCTGGACAAAGAGGTCTTGGTTATTCATTGATAAGTATCTGATATTTGTTTGGAATTTGGCGCACCCGACAGGATTTGAACCTGTGACCTCTGCCTTCGGAGGGCAGCGCTCTATCCAGCTGAGCTACGGGTGCCTTGCCGCTTGTCGATGCAGGATAGCCGAGTGCGTTTCGCCAGGCAATCTTTGCCCGCCTTGCCGAGCCGGCTTTCCGGGGCCGCCGCGATAAATCTCTGCTTCTCCCGGCGGGCAAATCTTTTTCGTTTCGCGCACGCACTCCGGGACCTATAGTCGCCGCGACCTGCAGCAGACACAGGGCGGCGGCAATACCAATGGCGAAAGCGAAAAAAACACATCCGAAACCGGCGGTGGATTCGTCTGATCACATCTTTCTCGTCGATGGATCATCCTATGTTTTCCGGGCTTACCACGCCCTGCCGCCGCTAACGCGGAAGACCGACAGCCTTCCCGTTGGCGCCGTTTCCGGCTTCTGCAATATGCTTTGGAAACTCCTGCAGGAGGGCGATCCGAGCCGCGAGGGCGTCTTTCCGACCCATATCGCTGTGATTTTCGATGCCAAGGGCAAGACGTTCCGCAACGATATTTATGAGGAGTACAAGGCCAACCGGCCGGAGCCGCCGGACGATCTGATCCCGCAATTCGGCCTTATTCGCGATGCCGTCCGCGCTTTCAATGTCGCCTGTATCGAATTGGAGGGCTATGAAGCCGACGATCTCATCGCCGCCTATGTTCAGCGCGCCCGCGCCTCCGGGGCGGACGTCACCATCGTCGCGTCGGACAAGGATTTGATGCAGCTCATCGATGACGGCGCAGCGATGGTCGACACCCTCAATCCGAAGCAACGCGGCGCGGCGCGGCGAATAGAACGCGACGAGGTGATCGAAAAATTCGGCGTTCCACCGGAAAAAGTCATCGATGTCCAGGCGCTTGCCGGCGATTCCATCGACAATATCCCCGGCGTGCCGGGAATTGGCATCAAGACCGCCGCCGATCTCATCAATGAATATGGCGATCTCGACACGCTGCTTGTCCATGCGGGCGACATCAAACAGCAAAAGCGCCGGGAGAATCTCATTGAGTTCGCCGAGCAGGCGCGAATCTCGCGGAAGCTGGTCTCGCTAGACGAGGAAGCGCCTCTCGAGATCGAGATTGATGGATTGACCGTCGAGCCCGTGGACGGCGTCAAGGCCGTAAGCTTCCTGAAGGCTCTCGAATTCAATACGCTGACCAGGCGGGTGGCGGAGACATGCGGCGTCGATATAGACGCGGTCGAGCCAGCCGATCTGGAGATTGTCGGTTGGGAGGAGCCGGCCGGGGCGGCGCTTCCTGCCGGTGAGGATGGCGAGGGTGGTACGCCTCTGGCGCTCGCCGCCGAACGTGCCGCGGAACTTGCCGCGCTCCCCATTGACCGCAAGGGGTATGAGACCGTAACGACGCCAGAGCGCCTGCAGGCCTGGATCGCGGACGCGGTCGCCCTGGGCCATGTCGCTTTCGATACCGAAACCACGTCCCTCGACGCCATGCAGGCTGATCTCGTCGGCGTTTCGCTTGCGCTTGCGCCCGGCCGGGCCTGTTATGTGCCCCTTGGCCACCGGGCAGGCGACGGGCTTGATCTGGAGGGCGCGGACCTGGTGCCGCAGATCCCGCTGCGCGAAGCCCTCGATCTCCTGAAGCCGATGCTCGAAGATCCGTCGGTTTTGAAGATCGGCCAAAATCTCAAATATGATTTTCAGGTGCTGTTGAATTATGGCATCCGCTTGAACGCCCTCGACGACACCATGCTAATGTCCTATGCCCTTGACGCCGGGCGCGGCAAGCACGGCATGGACGATCTCGCCGCCCGCCATCTCGGTCACACCTGCATTTCCTTCAAGGACGTCGCTGGAACGGGAAAGTCGCAAGTGACGTTCGACCTGGTGCCCGTTGACAAGGCAAGCGAATATGCCGCCGAGGACGCGGATGTGACGCTCAGACTCTGGCAGCTTTTGAAGCCAAGGCTCGTGGCGGAAGGCATGACAACGGTATACGAAACGCTGGAGCGCCCCCTTGCCGCCGTCCTTGCCGACATGGAGTTCGCGGGCATCAAGGTGGAGCGCCAGGTGCTGTCGCGCCTGTCTGGCGATTTCGCACAAAGCCTCGCGCGTCTCGAGGCGGAGATCCACGAGCTTGCCGGCGGACCCTTTAACGTCGCCTCGCCGAAACAGCTTGGGGAGATTTTGTACGAGCAGATGAAATTGCCCGGCGGCAAGAAGACCAAGACCGGCGCATGGGGAACAGGCGCGGGCGTTCTCGAAGAGCTGGCAGCCAATGCGGAGCTGGCCGGAGAGGCGCGCAGTTTCGTCAAAACCATTCTGGAATGGCGCCAGCTCGCCAAGCTGAAAAGTACCTATACGGACGCGCTTCCCGAGTTCATCAATCCGAAGACGGGCCGCATCCATACGTCCTACGCGATGGCGGCGACAAGCACCGGCCGGCTCGCATCGACGGACCCCAATCTGCAGAATATTCCGGTGCGCACGCCCGAGGGACGGAAGATCCGCACTGCTTTTGTCGCCGAAAACGGCAATCAGCTGATCTCCGCCGACTACAGCCAGATCGAGCTTCGCGTCCTTGCCCATATCGCTGATATCTCGGCCTTGAAGCAGGCCTTCGCCGATGGGCTCGACATTCACGCCATGACCGCTTCGGAGATGTTCGGCGTGCCGATCAAGGACATGGATCCGGGCGTCAGGCGCCGCGCCAAGGCGATCAATTTCGGTATCATTTACGGGATTTCGGCTTTCGGGCTCGCCAACCAGCTCGGCATCCCGCGCTCCGAGGCGGGCGAATATATCAAGACCTATTTCGAACGCTTCCCGGGCATCAAGGACTATATGGAGGAAACCAAGGCGGCGGCGCGGAAGTCCGGCTATGTGCAAACCATTTTTGGCCGCAAAATACATTTCCCGGATATCAACACCAAGAACCAGGCGAGGCGCGGTTTTTATGAGCGCGCCGCCATCAACGCGCCGATCCAGGGCTCCGCCGCCGACATCATCCGCCGCGCCATGATCCGCATGCCGAAGGCGCTGGACGCGGAAAAGCTCGGCGCGCGCATGCTGCTGCAGGTCCATGACGAGCTGATCTTCGAAGCGCCGAATAAACAGGTGAAGGAGACGATGGACAAGGTCCGCGCGGTAATGGAAGCCGCCCCCGAGCCCGCCGTAGCGATCAGCGTGCCTCTCAAGGTCGATGCCCAGGCGGCGGACAATTGGGACGAGGCGCATTAAAGTCTGCAAATCGCGCGATTACGCTATAATTTTCCAAAGGATCGAACATGACGGAACTCACACCGGAAGACCTGAAGTCACTGAGCGTCGAGCAACGGCTTCGCCTCATGGAGGCCGTTTGGGAGTCCCTTCGCGACCAGCCCGAGTCTTTGGCGATTCCCGATTGGCACCGGGCCGAACTGGACAGGCGACTGGAGCGGTATAAGGCGGCAAACGCAAATAAGACAAGTTAAAAAACAGCGTCATTCGCTGGACAGTCCTGCGCCTTCGCGGGAATGACGCCGAATGTTGATTAACGCCCACCCATTCCAACACATTGGATGCAGATGCCGTCACCACCGGAATATGCTATTGATCTGGCATCATCTTCCATCGACGGACCCTGTACTCATGTCACATCCTGTCACCGGCATCTCACCCTCCCATCGCATCACGACGGTCGAGCAACTGGAAGCCCTTTACGGCAACCCGGTCGGCGCTGCCGTGATCAAGGAAATCGACACCATCTCGGCGCACTACCGGGCGTTCATCGAGAAGGCGCCATTCGTCGTTGTCGCCACCAGCGGTCCGGAAGGGCTCGACTGCTCGCCGAGGGGCGATCCTGCCGGGTTCGTGCGCGTCCGGGACGCAAAGACCGTGCTCATTCCCGACCGGCGCGGCAATAACCGCATCGATACGCTGCGCAATCTCATTGCCGATCCGCGCATCTCCCTGCTCTTTCTTATACCGGGAGTTGGCCGGACGCTCAGGATCAACGGCCATGCGGATATTGTCAGCGATCCCGAAATTTGCGCGTCCTTCGCGATAAGGGAAAAGGCTCCGAGAACCGTCCTTGTGGTGACCGTCGACCGGATCTATACGCAATGCCCGAAAGCGCTGGTGCGCTCCCGGCTCTGGGACGCCGGGTCTCAGATAGCGGAGTCCGATCTGCCGAGCGCCGGCACCATCATCAACGCGCTGACCAAGGGCGAATGGGGTGGCGACGACTATGATCGCGCCTATGCAGAGCGCCTGAAACGAACGATTTATTGACGTGGCACGTGTTGACAGGCGCAGACGCAAGAATGTTCACAGGTGGCTATGTGATGGTCTTGCTCGAACGAAGCCGTTGAAATGCAGTTCTCGACCTTATGGACCGTGATTGCCGCCGCTCTCGGTCTCTATCTCTTTCTGGGCTTGGCTCTCTATATCTTCCAGTCCCGCCTTGTCTTCTTCCCCAATACGCCCACCAGGGCGTTGTGGATGACGCCGGCGGACGCCGGTCTCGCCTTTGAAAATGTAGAGCTCACGGCCGAGGACGGCATTCGCCTCCACGGCTGGTTTCTGCCGGCCGCGGCCGGCGGGCGCGGGGTGTTGCTGTTCTTTCACGGCAATGCCGGGAACATTTCGCACCGGCTCGACTCCCTGAAAGTCTTTCACGATCTCGGATTTGCGGTCCTGATCATCGATTACCGGGGCTATGGCCAAAGCGGCGGGTCGGTTTCCGAGCATGGCACATATCTCGACGCCGAAGCCGCGTGGCGTTATCTAACGATCGAGCGCCGGGTAGCGGAGCGGGAAATCGTCATCTTCGGCCGTTCGCTCGGTGCGGCGATCGCCGCTCACCTTGCCGCCAAATACCGGCCGAAAGCCGTCATTCTGGAATCGGGCTTTACGTCGGTCGCCGACATGGCCGGCGAACTCTATCCGATATTTCCGGCGCGCTGGCTGACGCGCATTGAATATCGAACCAAAGACGCTCTCAAGGCCGTAGGCTCACCCGTGCTGATCATACACAGCGTTGATGACGACATTATCCCGTTCCATCACGGCGAGGCTCTGTTCGAGACCGCCAATGAACCCAAGTCTTTTCTTGAAATTCGTGGCAACCACAATGAGGGGTTCTTGATCAGTGGAAAGACCTACATAGATGGCATAGGCGCTTTCTTGGCGAAACATCCGGGCCCGACAACCGGCTGATCAAAAAGCGCTTGCAAATTCGTGGCTTAACAGACGTTGCAATGCTTTTGCGCGCGGTTTTGCGGCCTCTAAGGACCGCCGCGTCGAAATCATCACAAATACTCATATTTAACTTTCTCTCATTATGTCCATATTATTGTACAATATTGCTTGCTATTCTTGATGTGATCCGCGATTCTGAAGTCGTGTCATCGTGCGGAAGTATGCACTAGAGTTATGCGCAGAAGTATCATCATATCCGCAGTCCTCTTGCCGGCGGTTGCCGTGCCGGCCGGTGCATATTTGCTAGGTGTATGGCCGAGATCATCGGTTCAAGCGCCGAAGATCGCGGACACTAAACCCTCGAATCCGCCTGCCGAAATAGCGCGCCGTAAAGCAGGGTCCGCGCCCAGGGAGCAACAGCGTCCGGGCGAAGTGGCCGTACCCGCCTTTTTAGACGTTGCACGTATAGATCCAAAAGGTCCGTCCGTTTTTGCCGGCCGCGCCGAACCGGACAGCCAAGTAACCGTGCTCGCGGACGATCAGGTCATGGGAACCGTCAGGTCGGACAAGTATGGCGAATGGGCGCTTCTGGCCGAAAAACCCGTTCCATCGAAAGACAGCAAGATCACTCTGAGGGTGACGCGCCGAGAATTTGCTGCCGCACCGCAGGAGCAGTCCGGCAAAGCTGCCGGCCCCGAGCCGGCAAAGCTTGAACGATTTGCTGCGGTGGGGGGCAAGGGTCCGAGCAAAAATTCTTCGAGAGAAAAAAGAGCCCGCAATGACGATACCGCCAAGGCGGTTACGGCGCGTCTGATGGAACAAATGAAGCGATTGGTGGAAACGGAGAAAAATAAGGCCAAATCGAGGGCCGCCGGTGAACCGGCCTCACTGAGCGAGAAACCTGATTCCGAAATTGCTCCTCCGGTAAAGTCCTGGTCGCGTTCAAACCAAATTTCGGGAGTTCGATCTGATCCAAGTGGCCCCGGCCGCGAAACCGTTCGAACCGGAGGCGAGTTCAGAATTGCCGCGGCAAGGGACAGTGTGCAACCTTCCCTGACGGGCATTGTTCCCGTTCCCATCAAGTTCGTGTTCGAGGAGACGTCTTTCACACCGGACGGCGCGGAAGCGGCGAAACTGCTGCTTGCCTATATCAAACTCAAAGGGTTCAAATCCATTATATTGAGCGGCCACGCGGACGAGCGGGGAACGGAACCATTTAACTATGAACTTTCCCGCAAACGGCTCGAAGCCGTTTCGGACTATCTCCGGGCCGGAGGGTTCGAGGGTCAGGTCGTGGTTGTTCCGAAAGGCGAAACACAGCCGTTTGAAGGTGTCGATCGCCTCAAGTACTCGAAAGAAGAGTTGTGGCAACTTGACCGCCGGGTCGAGCTTCATATTTCCGAGTAGCGCCGCTGGCAAATTCCTCGTTGACGACGCGTCTCCCGGCAGCCGATTCATTTTTGTTGATTGGGCCTGCATGGCGGAGCCGGTCTGAAAGTTTCGGGAGAGCCGAAATCTCATCTTCGCCGCATTGTGGCGCGCAACGAGGTTTGTCTTCGAAAACCAAATGGTGTTTGCCCGCCTTCCAGGCGCTCGTTGACAGAAACCTGAACCTGCCGTCACGCGCCGCCAATTCAAGCGGGACTTCTCAGAAGATATTCCGGCCGCCATCGACGGATATGGATTGGCCCGTTATAAAGCGGGCGCCCGGACCGCACAGGAAAACGATGACGTCGGCAATCTCCTCAGGGGTGCCGATCCGTCCCATCGGGTGCTTTGCCGCAGACTTCCGGCGCGCTGCATCATAATCACCGCTGTCGATCAGGACCTTTTCGAACAAAGGCGTCTCAACGGATCCCGGGCACACGGCATTGACGCGGATATTCTCATGGGCATGATCGACGGCAAGGGTCCGGGTCATCGCGGCAATTCCGCCCTTGGACGCCGAATAGGCGACATGCCTCGGGCCGCCCTTCAACGCGTCGATTGACGAGAGATTGACGATCGCGCCACCGCCGCGCCGCCGGATTGCCGGAATTGCCGCGCGGCAACCGAGAAACGTGCCCTTGAGATTGGTATCGAGAACGGTATCCCACATCGCCAGGTCGGTCTCTTCGGCCGTTCCCTCGACAATGACGCCGGCATTGTTGACAAGAAAATCGAGTCCACCGAAGTGCCGTTCGCAATCTTCGATGGCTGCCGCCCAACCCGCTTCATCGCGCACGTCAAAAATTTGAACATTCCCGTAATCCGAGACGTTGGCGCGTTCCCCTTCATCTATGACGCATGGGACGACAGCCGCCCCGAGCTTGGAAAAGGCCCGAACGGCGGCTAGTCCTATCCCTGACCCGGCGCCGGTGATGACCGCGACTTTTCCGTCAAAACTCATGGCAATTCCTCATTACGCCGGCTTCAGCGCCTGTTTTTTCGGGCTCTAGCCGAAATAGGCTTCATGAACCTCCTTGGTCTCGCTGAGAGTGCTGGATTCGCCTTCTGCGACAACGCGCCCTTTGGAAAGGACATAGCCATAATCCGAGATGGCCAGCGTCTGATGAACATTCTGTTCGACCAGAAAGACGGTTATCCCCTCCTCCTTGATACGGCGAATGATGTTGAAATTCTCCTTTACCAGCAACGGCGCCAATCCCAAAGATGGCTCGTCGATCAACAGGAGCCTTGGCGCGCGCATGAGGCCGCGGCCGATTGAAATCATTGCCTGCTCGCCGCCGGACATGGTGCCGGCTAGCTGGATGCGCCGCTCCGCAAGCACCGGGAAAGTTTCATAAACCTTGTCCATGCGCTTTTGCACGACATTCTCGGAGGCTTCCTGATAGGCGCCCATTCTGAGATTTTCTTCAACGGTGAATTTCGGAAAGACTTGACGTCCCTCCGGAATGCAGGCGATGCCCGCCGCGACAATGCGGTGAGTCGGCAAGCCCGAAATCTCGTTTCCTTCGAACGCGATACTGCCGGAATTCGGCGGAGTCAGTCCCAAAATCGAACGGATAAGTGTTGTCTTACCGGAGCCGTTCGAACCCAACAGGCAGGTAATTCTCCCCGGCGCGACCTTGAGCGATACGTTCTCCAGGACATTTGCCTTGTCATAGGCCGTATTGATATTGGCGATAACGAGACCGCTTTCTCTGTCCTTTGCACCTGAGTTCATTGGATTCCGAGATAAGCCTCCTGAACTTGACGGTCCGCGGCGATCTCGGCGAAGCTTCCTTCGCAAATTTTCTGACCGAAATTGAGAACCGCGCAGCGGTCGGTAATACGCTCGATGACACCCATTTCGTGCTCGACGATAATGATGGTCAGCCCCTTTATGCGCGAACGAATTTCGAGAATGTCTTCCATGAGTTCAGTCGTCTCATCGTGAGTCATGCCGGCCGACGGCTCGTCGAGCAATAGCAATTTCGGCCGGCTGATGAGTGCCCGGCAGATCTCGATGCGCCGTCTGTCGATCATTGGCAGGCCGGCGACAGGCTCGAACATCTGCTCCGCAAGTGGCGGATCGAACACCTTTACCAGGGCACGGGCCGTTTCGTAGTTCTCTTCAAATTCACGCCGGAAGGCGCCCCTCCTGACCAGGTTGAACCACAGCCCTTGCGTCAGCCTCTGGTGATTGCCGATCATGACATTATCGAAGATCGAAAGCGGCAGAGACAGGCGCGAACGCTGGAACGTGCGGGATATCCCGGCGCGGTAGACCGACTGCGGGGAGGTGTTGGTAATATCCGTTCCGTCAAATCTTATATGGCCTTCGTCGGCTGGATAAATCCCAGTGGCCAGGTTGAAAAAAGTTGTCTTCCCCGATCCGTTGGGGCCGATCAGTCCCAGGATCTCGTCAGGTCTGACCTCAAGATCGAAAGAGGAAAGCGCGACGACGCCGCCAAACCTTTTAGTTAGATTCACTGAGATGAGGACAGGCGATGCGTCCGCTGTTTGGCCCGATTGACTAATCATTTGGCCGCCATCCGGGAAAGTAGCGGCGCACGGGTCTTGGCAAAAGGCCCTCGGGGCGGAACAGCAGCATCAGCATCACAAGCGCGCCGTAGAGCAGAAATCTGTACTCCTGAATGGCCTGCAGCTTCTCCGGAATGACGACGACGATAGCCGTCGCCAGCACCAGCCCCCAGACATTTCCGATGCCGCCCAAGAGGACAATTGACACAAAGATCAAGGAGTCGCCGAAAGTAAAATTCGTCGGCGCAATGAAACCCATCATCATAGCGTAAAGAGCGCCCGCGATCCCGATGAGAAAATTGCCGATCAAAAAAGCCGTGATCTTCCAGCGCACGATATTGAGGCCAAAACAGGCCGCCGCTGTTTCATCCAGCCGCAATGCATCCAGGTTAAGGCCGATCCACGACCGCTCCAGCCGGCGAACGAACATGAAGGCGGCGGCCAGGATTGCGAGGCCGAGTAGCACATAATTGACGTAGAAGGACAACTCGATATGCCCGCCGATCTCGATATTGTCGTTAAAGCGCCAGCCCAGCACCTCCATGCCCGCAACACGCAGGCCCTGCGGACCGCCAAGCACATCATTGACCTCGAGAAATGTCTTGAAGAGCAGCGCAAAGGCGATCGTCACCACCGCCGCGTAATGCCCTCTTGTGCGCAGCACCGGCAGGAGCAGCAATGAACCGATTAGCGCTGCCATGATCCCGCCGACAAGCAGGACCAAAAGGTGCGGTACGGCTGTGTGCATCGAGAGCACCGCGGCCGTATAGCCGCCGACGCCGAAAAAGGACGCTCCGGCGAAATTGAGCACGCCCGCGTACCCGAACTGCATGTTGAGTCCAAGCGTGGCGAGCACGTAGAGGATTACAGTCGTCAGGAGGAGCAAGATAAAATGATCCTCATAGAAAAAGGCGGTAATGGCGAGCGCGCCGACAATGACGGTCAGGCTCAGCAAATTGTCCCGCTCGCCAAATGATCGCGCGACATGTGACAACGCGCCGGACCAGTTGGCAGCCAGAACGGCGCATATACCTGCTCCCAGGAGGCCAATGATTGCGGTCTGTGATTCGACTCTGAGGAGAAGGATCGTGTATGCGGTAACGATGAAGGCCGCCGCCAATCCGGGCAAAAGACGGCTTTGTGCTCTCGTTTCGGATTGCGCGGCTGGAATTTCAGACACGCTCACTGATTTTCTCCTGGATCAATCCGGTCGGCCGCCAAGCCATGATCGCGATCACCACGGCGAAGGCGAATACATCCTTATAGGCGCTGGCGAATGGCAACGCGACGGCGCCTATGGTCTGCAAAGCGGCAAACAGGAAACCGCCGATGATGGCGCCGTAGATATTGCCCAGGCCGCCGACGATTGCGGAGCTGAAACCGATGACACCAAGCAAAAGCCCCATGCCGAAATTGATTTCATTGTAATAAAGCCCGTTCATGATCCCCGCGAAGGCCGCCAGGGCGGAACCGATGGCAAAAGTTATATAGACGATCAATCTAAAATTGACGCCCATGGTCTTTGCCGTCTCCTCATCCTGCGCGACTGCGCGGATCGCCAGGCCGAGCTTGGTCCTGTTCAGCAAAAGCTGCACGCCGACGATAACGAGTACGCCGGCGACAAACATGATCAGATTGTCGAACCGCAAGTTCAAATTGCCGAGCGTCCAGGCTTCCTTTGGTAGGAGCGCCGGAAACGGCTTTGGATTTGCGCCCTCCGGATAAAAAAGACGAACGGCCTCGCGCAGCACCGTGCCCAGCATCAAGGTGATAAGGAGCGTGTTGAGCGGCGGTGCCGTCCTGAGCGGCATCACCAATGACCAGGCTATCAACGCGCCAAGCAAACCCATCGCCAAGGTTGCCGCCAGAATGACGGCAATGACCTGGATCCAGGCGGCATCGATCCCCGCCCCCTGAAGCGCGATATAAGTGGCCAATCCCGTAAAGGCGCCGACCGTCAGGACATCGCCATGGGAGAATTTGATGACGTCGAGAACTCCGAAGAACAGCGTAAAGCCGACAGCCACCAAGGCGTACATCATGCCGAGCATAAGGCCGTTCATGATATATTGGGCAAAAAGACCCGCGTCCATCGCCGCCCCCGATTCTTTCTAGGAAGTCGGATGTCGAGAGGCGGAACGCCGATCCTCCGGCGTCCACGCCCTTCGCGAGACGGCTACTACTTCATCATCGTCAATTTACGCTTGCCGGACGCATATTCGCTGTCTTCCCAAACCGTCCATTTGCCGTCCTGAACCACATATTTGGTTATCAGCGCGACGGTGTTCTGGCCATGATCGTCGAAGCTGATCTCTCCGACGATGGAATCGTGTTTGGCGACCTTGTTCAATTCATCGCGGACTTTCTTGCGGTCGGGTCCGACCTTTTCGATCGTGTCGAGAATGAGGTTCATGGCAGCGAATGCAAAGGCGCCATAAGCCTCCGGCGGATTTTCGTAATTGCCAGCCTTGTACTCATCGAGAAAAAATTTGCCGCCGGGCAACTTCTCGGTCGGCGCACCCTCGCGAAATGCGAGCACGCCTTCCGCCAGATCGCCCGCGCCCTTGATGAAGGCGTCAGACACGATCCCCGACGTGCCTTCGAGTTGCGCCTTTATCCCCAGCTTGTCCATCTGTGCGCGAATGCGCACGCCAATGGGCGTCAGGCCGCCGAAATAAATGACGTCGGGATTGAGCGCCTTGGCCTTGGTAAGCTCGGCGGTAAAGTCCTGCTGATCGGACGTGACGCCGAAGGTCGCCAATATCTCGCCACCGTCGTTTTTCAGGGATTCGCTGAAATATTTATTATGGCCTTTGCCGTAGTCGGTGGTGTCGTGGATGATCACCCATTTCTTGTAGCCGAGCCCGCGCATGAATTTCGCCGCCGTCTGGTTCTGGTTGATCATCGTGCCGTTTACGCGGTGGATTTCCTTATAATTGTTGCCGTAAGTGATATCCGGCAAGACTGCGCCCCAAACGATGATCGGGAGGCCGAACTTGTGGTAAACGTCGACAGTCGCGATCGCCACGGCCGAGCAATAATGGGTCGCGGCGGCAATGACGTCCTTGTTGGCCGCAAGCTTGGTTGCCGCCTGCACGCCGATATTGGGCTTGCATTCATCGTCGAGAGCCAAGAATTCATACTCATACTTGGCATTGGCATCTGCATTTCTCAGCTTGACGGCCAAGTTCGCCGAGTTCCGGCCGCCAATTCCGTTGGCTGAAACACCCCCGGTCAACGGGCCGATAAAGCCGACCGTAACCTTGTCCTTTGCCTGCAGCGGGCCCAACGAGGCCGACGCCATAAAACCGGCGGCAACAAGCAAGCCGATGACAGCGATTTTCATGTCTTTCATTTTGATTTGTCCTCCCTGCATATTTGCTCTGCGCGAATTCAAAGCCCTGCTGCATCTTTGGCGACCTTCGCGGGACGCCGCCGGTGTACGGCAAGGTTCTTTTTATATCGATAATACTATATCTAGTTTTTCTTCCATACTGAATGACTTAGAAGCCTAATTTGGCCGTCAGACCAAAAAAGAAAGGCGGAACGAGCGTTCGGACGAAGGACAAAGCTCGATTGCGAGTTCCAGATCGTGAGGGGGGCGGGAGCCGCTTGGGTGATCATATGACGGTGCTCGATGCATCCAAGAGCGGATGGCGCAGCGCCGCCGCATCGGCAAAAATAGAAAGCAAACAGACCAATTCATCAGGAGGTTGGCGCGAATGATACCAGGGTTCACAAGCAGACGGCGTTTCAAAGACTTGAACGACCAGGAAATCCTGGCGCTTGCAATCTCGTCGGAAGAGGACGATGCCCGTATTTATCGCTCATATGCCGAACGGCTGCGCAATGACTATCCCGATTCGGCACGGGTATTTGACGGCATGGCCGAGGAAGAAGATGGGCATCGCCGGCGCTTGATCGAGCTTTACAAGACGCGCTTCGGCGACACCATACCTCTCATCCGCCGGGAGCACGTTGCAGGCTACTATGCGCGGCGGCCTGTTTGGCTTATCGAGAATCTGGGGCTAGAGCGCATACGCGAAGAGGCTGCGGGCATGGAATCGGATGCGCGCAATTTCTATCTGAAATCCGCGCAGCAGACCTCTGATGCCGACACGCGCAAGCTGCTCGGCGATCTCGCGGCTGCTGAAGGCGCGCATATCACCGCGGCCGATCGTCTGGAGGAGAAATATTTGCCCGAGGACAGGCGCGCCGAGGAAGACCGGGAGGCGCATCGCCAGTTCATACTTACGTGGGTGCAGCCCGGGCTTGCGGGCCTCATGGACGGTTCCGTCTCCACACTGGCGCCGATATTTGCGACAGTCTTTGCCACGCACGACACCGCAACAACTTTCCTCGTTGGCCTGGCCGCTTCAATCGGCGCCGGTATTTCAATGGGATTTACCGAAGCCGCCTCCGACGATGGTGAAATTTCCGGACGCGGGTCGCCGACAAAACGCGGTTTCGCTTCCGGCATCATGACCGCGATCGGCGGACTTGGCCACGCCCTGCCATATCTCATTCCGGATTTCTGGATGGCCACAACGATCGCGATCATCATTGTGTTCTGCGAATTGTGGGCAATCGCCTGGATACAAAAAAAATACATGGAAACGCCATTCCTTCGGGCCGCCTTTCAGGTCGTGCTCGGTGGCGCCTTGGTATTCGCCTCAGGGATAATTATTGGCAGCGCCTAGTTGTAATGATCGAGCGCGGGCGAACGCCGAAGACCGCGGCAGTTCGCGCTATCGGGCAGGCTTGGCGAACTTGAGTGTCATACGGTCGCTTTCGCCAATGGCGAGATATTTTTCACGATCCTTGTCCTTGAGCCTGAGCGTGGGAGGCAGTGACCATACGCCCGCAGCATAGTCTTTCGTGTCCTTGGGATTGGCGTTTATCTCCGAAGCCGCGAGCAGGCGAAATCCGGCGGCGGCGGCCATTTCGATGACGTAGTCTTGGTTGACATAGCCGGACAGCGCTTGCGGATCTTGCCAGACCTCTGGGTTGCCCCGGTGCTCGACGACACCCAGGATGCCGCCAGGCTTGAGGGCGTCATACATCGCCTCGAAGATTATGCGCTCATATCCCTGCTTCATCCAATTGTGGATATTGCGGAAGGTTAGGACCATATCGGCGGAGCCCGCCGGGGCGATCTTTGTCTTGCGCCGCGAGAGTTCCGTCAATTGCGGTTGCCCATAAAGTCCGGGATTGGCGAGAAATTTCTCACGAAACGATGAAAGCGTTTTCTGGATCCGGGAGTTTTTGAGATCTTTGTCCCAGCTTGCCGCGTAAAGCCTGCCCCGGTCTCGAAGAAAGGGCGCCAGGATTTCGGTGTACCAGCCGCGGCCGGGCCAGATTTCGACAACGGTCATGCCCGGCTCGATGCCGAAAAACATGAGCGTTTCGAACGGATGGCGCAATTTGTCGCGCGCTTTGTTCGCGGGGTCGCGCGCCGGGCCGTTGATCGCCGCTTCAAGGCGGCTCGCGGTCGATTCTGCCGAAGCAGTCGCCGACGCGAGCGTGAATCCAATAAGAATGAGCATGGCCGCAAAGCCTGCCTGCGCAACCCGCCGGAGAATTACGCGGTAATATCCTGTCCTACCTCGCTCAAGCACGGCAACTTCTCCCGTTCCAAGCACCAGCCGACCGCCATTCCGCAAAGCCGCATAACATGGCAAAAGAGGGGCGGAACAGGGCACACAGATCTCCGCAAATAATGTATAATTTCGAATAAGAGAATATGTTTGGGAGGAATTCAAGATGAGTCTGCACGACAGCGAGATCACACGCCGCGACGCGCTGCTCGCGGCAGCCGGAGCGGCCCTGCTACCTATCCTCGGTTCGCGATCCATAACGCCTGTCGAAGCCAAAGCGATACTGCTTGGCGCCGAACGTGCGAGCCATTACCGCTTCAAGCTGGGCAATTTCGAGGTGACCATTTTTTATGATGGCGCTGTGTCGATGACAGGACCCTATCCGGTCTTTGGCAATGACCAGTTCGAGGAGGATGTCGCGGAGATCGCAAAGCGCAACTTCCTGCCGGTGAAGCGTTTTCTGCTCCCTTACGCGCCCGTTGTCGTGAATACCGGAAAAGAGCTCGTCCTTTTCGATACCGGCAATGGCGCGATGCGGCGGCCGGAACGTGGCCTGCTGCGATCGGCTCTTGTCTCCGCGGGCTACGCGCCGGAACAGGTTGATATCGTCGCGCTGACTCATTGTCATCCCGATCATATCGGCGGCTTGATGGAAAATGGAAAGCCGGCTTTTCCAAACGCCCGCTACGTTGTAGGTGAAGCCGAATACAATTTCTGGTCGCCGGCCCTCCTCGCCGCCGGCAGCGGCCCGATCGCGCGCAGGGGGAAAATCGTTCAAACGCACGTCGTGCCTCTCGCCGAGAAAACGCAATTCCTTAAGGATGAAGACACCGTGACATCAGGCATTCATGCGCTGAACTCGTTCGGACACACGCCGGGCCACCTCGTCTATTATGTGGAAAGTGAGGGAAAGCGTTTGGTCGTCTGGGGTGATGCGGTGGTTCACCCTGTAATTTCGGTTCAGCGGCCGGATTGGTCGCTTGTCGCCGACATGGACAATGAAACGGCGATATCAACCCGGAAACGGCTGTTGGACATGGTCGCGACGGATGGCCTTCCCGTGACCGCCTATCACTTTTCGTTTCCGGCCCTCGGTTTTGTCGAGCGGGCGGGCGAGAGCTATCGGTTTGTTCCGGCGAGCTATCAGTTCGACCTTTAGGACAAACCGGCGCTCATGCCTCGTCAGCCGGTTACCGGCGGTCTTCGGATATTCATGAGAAAGGCTTAGGGTTCATGGCGTTGCGCGGCCCGTTCTGGCTCTACCTGATAACCGTCGGGCTCGCCGCCGGTTGCGGACTGGTGATAGAGATCGTGGCGGGACGCATGCTTGCGCCTTATTTGGGCATGTCGCTTTATACCTGGACCGCCGTAATTGCGGTTGTGCTTGCCGGTTTTTCGGCGGGCCACTGGGTTGGCGGTCGAATCGCCGATTGGGAACCGGCCCGGGCCGAGCGCACGGTAAGTCTGGTGTTATTGCTCTCGGCATTCAGCGCTGCGGGGAGCCTCATCCTGCTTCGGATTCTGTCGGGACCGGTCCTCGGCCTCGGCCTCGCCCCCGTGCCGACAATCGTCTTGCTGACCTCGTTGCTGTTCTTCCTGCCCAGTTTTTTCGTCGGCATCCCGTCCCCGGTGCTGACCAAACTGGCGATCGACGCGAACCATGGTCAAACCGGGCGGGTTTTGGGCGGGATGTATGCATCCGGGGCATTCGGAGGTATTCTCGGCACGCTCGCCGCCGGCTATTTCTTTATTTCCTGGCTCGGGACGATCTGGACGATCCTGACGGTGGCTAGTGTCTACCTCGCTCTTGCCGCGTCCATCTTTCTTCGCAGTCAACGCGCCTCCTGGAAGGAGCTTGTCGCAGGCGCCGGCTTCGTTTTTCTTCTCGCAGGCCTTATCGCCTCGGCCGGTCATGGCGTTTTAGCGTTTCGGTCGAACTGCACGGCAGAGAGCAGCTATTACTGCATAAGGGTGATCGATATTTCACCGGATGTCGGTGCCGAGGCCCGCCTCATGGTCCTCGACCATTTGGGACACGGGATGAATCTGCGCGATGACGCGCAATACTTCCTGAGTTCCTATGTCGAATTGACGGACCGTCTGGTTGATGCCCACTTGCGCGGCGGTCGCCCGTTCAGGGCATATTTCGTCGGCGGAGGAGCCTACACGCTGCCGCGGGCCTGGGCCGCCCGTCGCCGTCCGCCCGACATCACCGTCGCCGAATTAGATCCCGCGGTCACCCGCCTCGCGAACCGCGATATGTGGGCGAGTGTCGGCAAGGGCATTCGCGTAAGGCATATGGACGGGCGCCGGCTTCTGCGGGAGGAGGCCGACGCGCGCTATGACGTTGTCATTGGCGATGCATTCCACGATATCGCGGTCCCACAGCATCTGATTACGCGCGAGTTCTTTGAGCTCGTTAGAGACCGGCTGACGCCCGGCGGCATATTTCTGATGACCGCGGTTGACATCGTCGGCCATCCGCGATTCCTGCTTTCGCTGTTGGCGACACTCCGCCAGGTGTTCCCGGTGACGGAGGTCTGGCTCGACGATGAACAGCAGCAGACCGGCGGGCGCGTAACGTTTATCGTTCTGGCGGCGGATAAGGAGACGGGCAACGATATTTTGCAGTCAGACAAATTTCCGGAGCGCGGATGGCACCGCTGGGATCGGAAGAGGATCTCGGATCTCGAGGCGCGCTATGGAGCGGTCTTGCTGACCGACGATTACGCGCCCGTCGACAGGCTGCTTGCCGGCCAATAGGCGTGACGGCGACAGGCCAAAGCAGCGCTCCTTAAGTCGATCTCGGAGACTTTTTGCATCAGTTCTCAAGACCCTTCATCATGATCTCGCGCTGCAAGTCGTCCGACACGATCCACTCCTCGATCGTGCCGATGGCCGGAAACGTCTCAAGCAGCCATTGACCGAACCAGTTCATCGAGCCGGTTAGAAACAGAATGCCGGTGAGGACCAATAGACCGCCCATCAGTTTTTCCACCTTGCCGAGGTGTCTGCGAAACCTTGCCATGAAACTCATGAACGGACGGATGGCGACCGCGGCCAAAATGAATGGCACGCCGAGCCCGAGCGAGTAGGTGAGCAGCATTGTGATGCCGGTGTTCAGGCTGGCCTCGTTTGCAGCCATGGCGAGGACGGCGGCAAGTATGGGGCCGACACACGGTGTCCAGCCGAATGCGAAGGCCAGACCGATGACATAGGCGCCGAGATAGCTGGCGGGCCGGGTCTCTGTGTGATAGCGCGCTTCGCGGTAGAGAAACGGGATCCGGACGATTCCCAGGAAATGCAGGCCGAAAAGGATTATGACGGCGCCGGCCACGATCCCGAGCGTGTGTTTGTGTTGCTGAATGAACTGCCCGAACACCGATGCCCCGGCGCCAAGGCCGACAAACACCGTCGTAAAGCCGAGGATGAAAAAAACGGAAGCGACAATTACGCGCCGGTAAATCGCGGCCGTCACGCGATCCTCCGTGCCGGTCATCTGATCGAGCGTCGTACCGCCGAGAAAGCACAGATATGGCGGAACGAGCGGCAGCACGCAGGGGCTCAGAAAACTAATCAGCCCCGCCATTGCCACGCCTATGTAGATATGAGCGTCGCCCATTATCCGTTTCCCGAACAGGTCGCGTTGAAAAAGTGCAAACTAGAGCCCTTCCCGC
>CAYWBS010000003.1:22794-23110 GCA_964456215.1 uncultured Hyphomicrobiaceae bacterium | reverse complement strand
CCGCCGAGAAAGAGGTTGAAGCCGGCGTGAGCGGCGTGGCGATAGATTTCCGGCGTGTGCGAAAGCAGCATCGAAAATTCGTCTTGGGGAATATCCGCCGTCGCCTTCTCGATATTATCGATGCGATAGTAATGGGCATCGTCCACGCCGACGATATGTATGCGCTGGCCGCCGCGCTCGATCGGCGCGCATTCATTCAAGAGCATCCTGATGCCGACCGCTTCCAAACCTGGAACCATCTTGATGGTGTCGTGATTGCCCAATACGCCGTAAACCGGAGGGCTCAGATGTCTTCTTAGCTCGGCCATGCCCGCGA
>CAYWBS010000003.1:17241-22784 GCA_964456215.1 uncultured Hyphomicrobiaceae bacterium | reverse complement strand
CCCTATAGTCCCCCGTCAGAGCGCATAGATCGTATTTGAGTCCGGACACGATCTCGGTCAGGCGTCTCATCGCACCGCCATTCATATCGACGTGCGGGTCACTGATCTGAAGGATCGTGAAGCCGTCGAAATTCGTTGGCAAGTCACCGCACGCTATATGATTATGCCGGACCTGAATGCGTGTGGCGTTCTTGAGACCGCGCCAATAAAGACCGGACATCTTCAAAACAATTCTTATGACCGGTTGGATGGAATACCAATTCTCGATATGGAATAAGTTCATGCCCCGGCGGAAAATCTGGGCTTTGTGTTCCATTTCCAATCCAAGGCGCTGACGGGCGTGCAGGCGTCCGAGGCGATGTTCCAGCTCGCTCACAATATCAACGGCCACGTTCAAACCCCAACCCGCCCTGCAAGATTCTTCTGCCCCACAATTTCATCGGCAAATCACAATATCAGGCGCCTCCACGGTTCGCGCACCTTTTCATTGAACGCCGGTGGAATCAAATCCAATCGGGTGATTTGGTTGACGCGTCATCATTGCGCAATCTCTTTCGCATCGGCCATCTTCGCCTGCCGGCGCAAGCCGCCGCTCCGGCCCGCAAGTCATGCTCAACCGGCAAGTTGGCGCGGCCTGTCCTGTCCCGCCAGATTAGAGTCCAGCTCCTCCGCCTGGTGCTTCTTCAATCTAAGCCCGAGCTTCGTCCGCCGCCAGAGAATGTCTTCTCCCGTCCTCGCCCATTCGCTGCGCCTCAGATAGTCAACCTCCCGTGCCGTCAGGCCCGATCCGAAATCCCGCCCGAGGTCGCCGGCTTGTTTTGCGCCGTCCAGAAGTCTCCAGGACCGCGTACCGTAAGTCCGGATAAAGCGCTCCGCCCGCGCCGCCGGAAGAAACCGGTAGTCGGCCCTGAGCGCCTGTTTCAGCTCGTCGACCCCGTCCCACGGAAAATCGCCGCCCGGCAATGATGCGCCCCCGGTCCATTGTTCCTTCATTGCCGGAAAATCGCTTCGAAACTCCTCCACGACCGACTCGGCCAGTTTTCGGAATGTCGTTATCTTGCCGCCAAACACGTTCAACAGCGGCGCGCCGCCATCCGGTCGCTGCATATCGAGGACATAATCCCGCGTCGCGTTCTGTGCCGCGCCGCTACCCTCATCATAGAGCGGGCGGACACCGGAATAGGACCAGACGATCCGATCGCGCGAAACGGGTTTCAGAAGATAATCATTTACCGCATTGCACAGATAGTCAATTTCCGCTTCCGATATGGAAGCCGTCGAGGGATCGCCCCGGAAGTCCTCGTCCGTCGTGCCGATAAGCGAGAAATCCTGCTCATAGGGAATAATGAAAACCACCCGGCTGTCGGCGTTCTGGAAAATATAGGCGCGGTCATGATCGTAAAGGCGGTTAACGACGATGTGGCTTCCCTTGACCAGTCTTATCGCCGATACGGGTTTAAAGCCGAGGCGATCGGATAGAACGTCCGAGACCCACGGCCCGCTGGCGTTGACCAGCACGCGACACCGAATGTCAAAAGTCTCATTCTTACGGCGGTCCCTGAGATAAAGCCGCCAGGTCCGCCCCTCCCGTGTCGCCTTGAGGCATTCGGTTCTGACCGAAATCCGCGCGCCGCGCTCGGCGGCATCCATGGCATTCAAGACCACCAGGCGGGCGTCATCCACCCAGCAATCGGAATATTCGAAACCCGTGAGGTAGGTCCTTTTCAGGACGTCACCGGCCGGCGTGCCGCGGAGATTGAGTGCGCGTGCCGGGGCCAGGATCTTGCGGCCGCCAATATGATCGTAAAGGAAGAGCCCGAGGCGTATGAGCCAGCGGGGCCGTAAATTCGCGTGATGCGGCAAGACAAAATGCAACGGCCAAATGATATGGGGGGCGGCTTTGAGGAGAACCTCGCGTTCCGTCAGCGCTTCGTGCACCAGCCGGAATTCAAAGTGCTCCAAATAACGCAGCCCGCCATGAATGAGCTTTGTGCTCGCCGAGGATGTTCCTTGCGCGAGATCACCCATTTCGCACAGAAAGACGGACAAGCCCCGGCCCGCGGCATCACACGCAATTCCGCATCCGTTGATGCCGCCGCCGATTATCGCAAGATCGTAAATTTGATCAGTCATCGTAGCCACGACAGCAAATGTAGCCGAGAAACATGATTGCAGGTAAGTGCGCCAGGCAATTTTGCAGTGGATTGGTTCCGATTTCGACTAAAGAACGCCAAGGGTGAACTAGCTGCCGACGGTCAATGGCGCCGTCAGACGGCGCAAGGCCGCCAGCGTACTTAGAGCCGTGATCCGTCCGGTTCGCGGATTTTCCGCCGTGCGAATATTTTCGATGGTCATCGTGAAGTTGGCGCTATCGGCTTCGACGTGGATCGTGTGGGTATTGCGCTCAATGGCCGGATCGGCCCAGATTTCGATGCGGGTCTTGTCGGGGCCGGTCCCGGCGAGCGACAGGGCAACGGCGACATTGACGTTGGCAGGGAAGCCGCGGATGGCGTCGCGCGCCGATCCCTCGAATAGAAGCAGGGGCGCCTTCAAGTCTTCCAAATGAATGTTCTTCTCGGTTACGAGCGGAGCGCCGGCAAGACTGTCCGGCGGCTTGCGCGTGATCATGGTGACGCTTCGGATTTCACCCTCGGCCGCGGCCCGCACGGCATCGAGGCCGAGGAGCGCCCCGGTCGGAATGATGATGCGGGCGCCCGTCTCGCGCGCTTGGTCGATGAGCTCCATGTGATCGAGCAAGCCCCCGAGCGACAGGGGAACAAAGATCCGCCCGAGAGCAACGGCCCTCGACGCAATGGTCTCAAAGAGCGACGGCGGCGCGCATTCAACGACGATATCCGCCGCATCGGCAACGTTCTCAATGGCAACGATCGCGGGAAGTGTCTTGAAACGCGCGATATTATCCGCCGCTTTGCTGGTGTCGCGGGCGGAGACGGCCGTCACCGCCAGGCCGGGAACCTCGCCTGCATCTATGCGCCTTGCAATTTCAAGCCCCACCGTCCCCAGTCCCGCGATTGCCGTCCGCAGTGCTTTTTCGCGAGTGTTGTTCACACGCGCATCTTGCTTCGCCTGGCCCATTTCCGTTGACTATCGAATGGATAAAGAAGGCCGGACTATAGGAGTTAATCGCCGGCTAATCAAAGGTTGAAACGGTCATCATTCGGGCCGGCGGCTCCGCGGCGTCCATGCTTCCGCCATTCTTGCCACAGCGCCCGCCGGGTAATAAGGTCTCCGTCCCTCAGCGCCTGCCAAATTCGGCCCTCCAGGAAACACTTGGCAATCGCCCCCTCGATCCTGTATTCGGCATTCCGGTTTGAATTGCCCTTGATTTGGCGGATCCGCCGCGCGGCGCTGGATGCGCTTCGGAACAGGGACGGCCGTTCCCGGGGCGAATGCGAATTGAATGGAGAACCCCGCATGTCCCCGACCGGCGACGACATTGATCTGAAATCGCGCAGTTCGTTCAACCACTGGTCCGAAGTTTCAATTCGCTATTCGGATCAGGACGCCATGGGGCACGTCAATAATGTCGCGATCGCGCAATATATCGAGGTCGGCAGGACCAAGCTGATATATGGCCTGCTCAAAAAATTCATTCAGGGAAATCTAGAATTCGTTTTGGCCCATGTGGCGATCGATTATCACCGGGAGTTTCACTATCCGGGGACGGTCGATGTCGGCGCACGCATTTTGCGGGTCGGCAACAAATCCCTGACAACCGGATACGGCGTCTTCCTCGGCGATGTCTGCGTCGCCACGTGCCGCTCGGTGAACGTCTTTTTCGATCTTGCCACCCGGAAAGCGGTCGAGCCGCCTGACGATCTCCGCGCCGTGCTGCTGGCCGCGGCAGCCGACAACTGAGATTCCGGTCGGCCGGGCGACAGGAAATTCCGCGCCTCGCCATTTGTTGCGGAAATCACGCTATGGGGATTTGCGTGGCTGCTGATAATGGGCGACGGCCTGACTCGGCACTATCAGCTTTACGATCAATGGCAGATGATCGGAACCGACCCTGGGTCCCGTATGGCTGCTCAAAACGCGCATTTCGTCGGACACAAAGATGTGGTCGATCTGCAGTTGCGGAATGCACAATCCGCAAATGACGCCTTTTGCGAATTTCCGGACAGGCCAGGTGGGCCGGTATGGCCCGGCGGGCAGGAGCTTCGCCGACCGGGTAAATGAGCGCAGCGTTCCCGACCAGGGCGTGGCATTGAAATCGCCGGCGATCAGCAACGGTCCGTGCGATTTCTCCAGATCTCTATGGAGAGCGTCAAGATCGGCCTTTTGGTTCGAGAAATAGGGCCATCGCAGATGAATATCGGCAACGGTCAGATTTGCGAATTCGGAACCGAATCGCGCCCAGATATATCTCCCCTTCGAGTCCCCGATGAACGCAGTTGCCGCGGCTTGCCAGCGATGGCGTGAAAGCACGGCAAGCCCGCAGCCTTCCTGATGCGCGCAATGTTTCTGCCAGGGATAGGCTTTTGCCAACCGGCGGAGGATGGAAAGTTTATCGGCCCGCAATTCCTGGAGAAAGATCAAATCCGGCGATTCATTGCCCAGGAATTCCACGATCGCATCGCTGTTGCGGGCCCAATAAAGCGTATTCAGGGTTATCACCTTGAGCGGACGTCCGGTTGACTTGGTGACCAGCGGCTTGTGGGCATAGTGAAGGGCGCTTGCGAGATTGAGGCCGGCGAGCAGAAACGCCGCGAGCGCCAAGCGCCTCAGTCCACCGGAGACCAGGATGAGCGCGATGAGGAGAAGAGCCGCAGCGTAATGCAGCCGGAAATGACTGAGAATATCGGCGCCCGAATAATAGCCCGCCACCGTAAACAACGACAGCACCACAAGCCCGAAGCGGCCCGCCATTAACGCGGACCGCGACACGCCATGCCAAAATGCCATTTATAAATGTTTCCCGATTAAGCTTTTTTGCCCCTTCCGGTCCGAAGCCTGCCTCATGCCGCGCGACCGGTATTTATTGGTCTTCAAAAATCGGTCACGCCAATGCACGTCAGATTTGCGCATGTGGCCCAAAATACGCTGCGCCTCGCCGGACAAACCGCGTTCGTTACAATCATGGAGCTATTTGATCGGAATATGCCCCAGTTCCCCTCTGCCTAATTATACGTTTTGGCCAAGCCGCGAAAGTGCCATTCTGCCAAGGTACAAAAGAATGTCGTGGACTATTGCCTTTTGAGTGACACTTTCAAACGACCTTATGCCCGGCGACGCGTTGACCTCAAGAACATACGATTTTCCCGGTAAACAAATGAGATCCACCCCGGCAAAGCCGAGCCCCACTTGTTGCGCGGCGCGAATTGACAATGACCGCACTTCGTCGCCGAGGGCGACCGGGTAAACGGTCCCGCCCTGATACAGATTTGAACGGAAATCGCCGGCCTTCGCCCGGCGTCCGGTGGCGGCGAGAACCCGCCCGCCAAGGACAAGGCAGCGAATGTCAGATCCGCCGCGGGAGTCTATGAACTTCTGTACCGCGAACGGAGCACGGAGCTTTTGCA
>CAYWBS010000003.1:0-17231 GCA_964456215.1 uncultured Hyphomicrobiaceae bacterium | reverse complement strand
TGATCAGCTCCGCGGCACGCTCGAATGTGCGTGCTAAAATAACGCCTTCGCCGAGGGACGTTTGCGGGAGCTTAATCACCAGAGGCGGTCCGCCGATCGCGCTGATCAGCCGGGAAGGCTCATCCCCGCTTTCCGCGATCACGGTCCTTGGCATCGAAATTCCGGCCGCCTGCATTCGCGCGGCGAAAGTCTTCTGATTGCGGCAGGCGGCGATCGCCGCCGGGGAAACAAGGCAATGGAGATTGCGCGCTTCGAATTTCCGGACAATCTCGATTCCATCGTCTGTTCTCCCGGCACCGATCCGCGGAACAAGCACATCGATTTCCGCCGCAGGCGCACCGTAATAGGAAAGGGGTTCTTCGCCCCGCTGATGATACTCAAATCCGTTGATGTGGAGCGCTATGACCGTGTGGCCGGCCTTTTCCGCGACGCCTATGAAACGCCTGCAAAAATGCGACCCGGTATCGCCTGCCAACAGACCGATACGCAGAGGGCGGGCCCGCGCTTCCATGGACTTAGACTGCCGCTCCCCCGCGCCGCTCCGCAATCAGCGCGGCATAGGCCGATCGGTGCAGGTCCGCCGACTGCGCACCGAAACAACAAAAGACAACCCGCTCGAAACGCGCCGCCTGATCGAGGAAGTCGAGAACCGTAGAGACGGCGATGCCCGCCGCCTTTTCCTGGGGAAATCCGTAAACGCCTGTCGAAATCGCCGGAAAAGCTATCGAGGACAATCGCGCTTCGGCGGCGAGCGCCAGTGAATTGCGATAACAGCTCGCAAGAAGCATGTCCTCCTGCACATTCCCGCCGTTCCAGACCGGGCCGACCGTATGAATGACGAATCTCGCCGGGAGGTCATAGCCGCGGGTCATTTTGGCCTGGCCGGTCTCGCAACCGCCGAGCGTCCGGCATTCCGCCTTGAGTTCCGGGCCCGCCTTGCGATGGATGGCGCCGTCGACGCCGCCACCGCCGAGGAGCGAACGATTTGCGGCATTGACGATTGCGTCCACCGCCAGAGTGGTGATGTCCGCGTCGACAATTTCAATGGGAGTGTCCATCAGGCCCGCCCATACGCCATGGTAATTGTCGTGATTTGAGCAGAAAATCAGCTCGCTTGGAAGAGGGCTGCCGCGCCCATCCCGCCGGCTGCGCCGAGCGCCGCGAGACCGAATTCGGACGGCTCATTCGCCTCCTCTCTCTGGCGCACCATTTGCGAGAAAAGGCGGGTGACGAGAACCGCGCTGCCGGCCCCGAACGGATGGCCGAACGCTATCGCGCCGCCATCTCTATTCACCTCGTCGGGATCCATTTTCAGAGCTTCCAGGGAGGCGAGAGCCTGCGATGCAAACGCTTCGCCGAACTCAATCAGGCCGATGTCGCCGATTGTGAGCGGCCCTGAGCGCTGAATCAGTTTCTGAATGGCGGCGGCGGGGCCGAGCCCCTCATTGGCCGACGAAACACCCGCCGTGGCGCCCGCCACGACCCGCATGGCGGGTGGGCGGCCAAGGGACGCATAAACATCCTCGGACACGGTCACGCAGAGCGCCGCACCGTCATTGCCCGGCGCCCTGTTGCCCGATGTCACCGTCCCCTCCGGCGGAAAATATGCCGGCATTTGGGCAAGAATATCGGCATTTATTTCCGGCCTCAGGCTTTCATCGCGCGCTTCCGCGGCCTCGACCCGGAATGGCACGATTTCGCTGGTAAAACGTCCGGCGTCTTGTGCGTCATTGGCCCGCAAATGACTGTTCAGGGCATAGCGGTCCTGGCGCTCACGGCTGATACGGAATTTCCTGGCCGTCTGCTCGGCCGCGTCGGCGCCGTTCATGCCATTGTGGTTGCCGTCGCCAAGCGCGGCGACATCGTGGAACCGGGGCAGTTGATAGAGCGTCTTGGGCTTTGAGATCCGCCACGGCGCCGTGGATGGCGATTCGACACCGCCGGCGATCACGATATTGGCGTCGCCCGTCGCCACCAGGCGCACTCCGCTCAGCACGGCCTCAAGCCCGGATGCGCATTGGCGATCAATACTGTAGGCGGAAATCTGCTCCGGCAGCCCGGCGGCAAGCGCGATCAGCCGGGCTGGGTTGTCGCCGGCGCCCGTGCTGTTTCCGACGATAATCTCGTCAACCTGGTGTTTCTCAAGCCTGGCGTCGATAAGGATCGATTCAATGATTGGAGCGGCCAGCTGCTCGATCCTGCGGGTCTTGTGAATTCCGCCAATGCGGCCAAGTGCTGTCCGACGCGCCGCGACCACGTAACTATGACCAAGTGACACTCAACTAGCTCCATAAACCACTGGCAACCGATTCTGGCCAAGCGCATGACCGGCGCCAAACGCATGCTTGACCTCATCGGGCCGTCGGACCGGCGGCGAATTGGTGATTTCCCGCGCAACACTGGCCGACCGAAGACGGCCCCCACAATGAGGCCGCACTTGGCCTCTCTCCCTTAATAGGGTGCAATAACAATGGATTATGGCGTTGATATGGGCACTACAAAAATATTTATGCGGTCAGAGGCTCTTTTGCGGCCGGTCCCTTTGGCATGGAAGCGGCGCCATCACCCATCCAGCCTCGCCCGAGATAATCCTTTCGCAGGAACCTCGACGGGAGCAGGGCACGCGAATTTGACAAAACTTCGCGCGCACGGGACTGTAATTCCCGGGCGTCATGCTGTACTCATGCCGCTGGAGAGTGATCGTGGAACCATGTTCCAAAAGACGGGCGGTCACGAAGCCATTGAACGGAAGCTTGAATGACGACGTTGCCTGCAAAGCGCCGGTTATCTGTCGCGGTTGATGTCGGCGGCGTCGTCGTTGGCGGCAGCGCGCCGATCGTCGTCCAATCGATGACCAATACGGATACGGCCGATGTCGAGGCAACGGCGAGCCAGGTCGCAGCCCTTGCCCGCGCCGGGTCGGAAATCGTGCGCGTGACCGTCGACCACAAGGAGGCGGCGGAAGCCGTGCCCCGCATTCGCGACCGGATCGAAGCGACCGGGCTTTCCGTGCCGCTGGTCGGCGACTTTCATTATATCGGCCACAAGCTCCTCTCGGAGACGCCCGCTTGTGCCGAAGCGCTCGACAAATACCGGATCAATCCGGGCAATGTCGGCTTTCGCGAAAAACGCGACCGGCAGTTTTCGAAAATCATCGAAATCGCACTTGCCCATGACAAGCCGGTGCGGATCGGCGTCAATTGGGGCAGTCTCGACCAGGAATTGCTGACGCGGCTGATGGATGAGAATGCCGCCGCGCCGGCCCCCCGCCCGGCCCGCGAGATCGTTCACGAGGCAATGGTTCAGTCGGCCATTCTGAGCGCAAAGCGGGCCGAAGAGCTCGGTATGGCTCAGGACCGGATTATTTTATCCGCAAAAGTCAGCGCCGTTCAGGATCTTATCAGCGTCTATTCGATGCTCGCCGAACGTCGACCCTATGCCCTGCATTTGGGATTGACGGAAGCGGGCATGGGATCGAAAGGCATCGTCGCGTCCACGGCGGCGTTGGCGGTTTTGCTGCACAGGGGGATCGGAGATACGATCCGGATCTCCCTGACGCCGGAGCCGGGGGGCGATCGGACGGAGGAGGTCCGTGTGGCGCAGGAAATCCTGCAATCGATGGGCCTGCGCGCCTTTACGCCCGTCGTTGCCGCCTGTCCCGGATGCGGGCGAACCACAAGCACGGTCTTTCAGGAACTGGCCAAAGAGATCAAGGACCATATTCATGCCTCCATGCCGGAATGGCGCAAACGCTATCCGGGCGTCGAGACGCTCAATCTCGCGGTCATGGGGTGCATCGTCAACGGACCCGGAGAATCGAGGCATGCCGATATCGGCATCTCCCTGCCGGGGACCGGCGAAGCGCCCGCGGCGCCGGTCTTCATCGACGGCAGGAAGATGGTGACGCTGCGTGGGCCGAATATCGCCGCGGACTTCAAGAAAATCGTCGAGGACTATATCGCCAAGCGGTTTTCGACGTCCGATGACGGCCACAATGCGCGGGCGGCGGCCCCCGGCGGCTCGGCGCTCAGTAGCGCCGGTGAATGACAAACCGGGCGGCCTCGGCCAGTGTTCGCGCCCGCCCGCCAAACCGCGACAGCGCCTTGACCGCCTGATCTTCCAAAGCAATCAGATGTTGCCGCGCTTTCTCGGCACCAAGCCGCGCGACCAGGGTTGCCTTGCCCTTGCCCCGGTCTTTGCCGGTAACCTTGCCGACGGTTTCCGTCGATCCTTCCGCGTCGAGAAGATCGTCGGAGATCTGGAAGGCGCGACCGAGGATGGCGCCGAACCTCACAAGCTCTTTGCGCGCTTCGGCATCCGCGTTGCCGAGAATCGCGCCCGCCTCGCAAGCAAACCGGAATAGGGCGCCGGTCTTCATGGCCTGCATGCGTTCGATCTCCGCAAGGGTCGGCTCAAGCGCGGACGACTGAATATCGAGCATCTGCCCGCCCGCCATGCCGGCCCAGCCCGCGGCGCGGGCAAGACCGTGCACCAGTTCCGCGCGAACGGCGGGATCCGGGTGCGCCTCCTCGGATGACAGGATCTCGAAGCCAAGCGTCAAGAGCGTATCTCCGGCAAGAATTGCCGTCGCCTCGTCGAATGCGATGTGCACGGTTGGCTTGCCCCGGCGCAGCTTATCGTCATCCATGGCAGGCAGATCGTCGTGGACAAGGGAATAGCAGTGAACGCACTCGATCGCGGCAGCGGTGGTCAAGGCGTCCTCGAACGGAACATCGAACAGCGCCGCGCTTTCGATCACCAGCAGGGGACGAAATCTTTTGCCCTTGGAGAGCGCCGCATAGCGCACGGCTTTTGAGAGCCGGTCCGGCGCGCCCTCAAGGCACCTCTTATCGCCCAGAATCTCGGCGAGTTTCCGCGAGACGGACTCGGCGTGGCCTGCAAGTTTGGTTGCAAAAACCATCAGGACTTCTAAATTGTGATCGACCTCAGACCCATGAGGAATCGGTTAGGGCTTGTGTTTGCCGTGCTCTGACAAGGTTTCATGACGCCGAATCCCTATCACGCCGGCGCGCACGGATTATAGGGGCAAATTGACCGTATCCGCGAAATTATCGCCAGGCCGGAGGACCGCTCATTATGCCGTCACGCCGCGCCAGTGGCTGCGGATCGTGGCCTGCCTGCCGCTTGCGGCAGTCGCTTTCGTTGTGACCATAATCATTGGCTACCGGTTCATCGACCCGCCGCTCTCCGCCTTCATGGCCGGCCACGCCATGGCCGGCGAAAAGATTCGCCACCAGTGGGTGGACATGAGCGACATCTCGCGCCGATTGCCGGTCGCGTTGATCGTCTCCGAGGATGCGAATTTCTGCGACCATTGGGGCGTGGATTGGTCGGCCGTCGAAACGGCTCTGGACGAAGCCAATTCCGGCCGACGGCAAAGAGGGGCGAGCACCATCGCCATGCAGACCGCCAAGAATCTCTTTCTTTGGCCGGGCCGCAGCTATGTGAGAAAGGTCCTCGAAGTCCCTTTGGCGTATGCCATGACGGCGCTCTGGCCAAAACGGCGGATGCTCGAAATCTATATGAATATTGCCGAGTGGGGTCCGGGCATATTTGGCGCGGAAGCCGCCGCCCGCCATCACTTCAAAAAGAGCGCGGCGAAGCTGACGAGATTCGAGGCGGCATTGTTGGCGGCGTCTCTGCCAAATCCCCGCCTGCGCAATGCCGGGCGGCCCGGACCGACGACCAGAAGGCTTGCAAGCATCGTCCAAAAGAGAATGCTGGCAGCAGGTCCCTGGGTGAGGTGCATAAACCGCCACGGCTAAAATCCCTTATCTGTCTGGCCAACCGCCTGCATAACCAGTATAAGGTGCGCGATTGCGCGATTGCTCCTGAAAATGGGGCGATCCGCTGTTGATTTCGCTCAATTGTCCCGGGACGAACCGGACGTGTCGAGCCGCACCGGTTCCGGCGGCTTTCCGAACGAACCCAGGCAGAATAGCGTTCAGGAGATTTTGACATGGCCGTACCAAGGAAAAAGGTGTCCCGCATGAAGCGGGGCAACCGCCGCTCGACCGATTCTTTAAAGGCGCCCGCCTATGTCGAGGACAAGGAATCTGGCGAGCTGCGCCGGCCACACCATATCGACCTCAAAAGCGGCAAATACCGTGGGCGCCAGATCCTTGAACCGAAAGAAGAATTTTGAGCCGCAAATTGACTTGACGGGCAATTGCGGCTTGCATGGCGGCTCAGGGCGCTTTTAGGCTTGCGCCGGGAGGAAGTGGATTTGTCGGGAAGTTTTGCGGGGATCGGCTTAAGATGTGAGTTAAGAGCACAGAAACCTTGCAGGAGGGGCAAATGGTATTAAGCCTGCCTTGGATCATCATCGCATTGGTGGCCTATAACGCGATCGCGTTTTTTATGGGCGCCTCAACTCCGGAAAATCCGGCCGCCGTCTTCGAGAATACGGTGTTATTCTCGATTACAATGCTTTCAAAGAGTGTCTGGATTTTCAAGCTTGAACACCTCATTATCTCGATTGCGCTGATAACGCTTTTTGTCGAGATCCTGAAGGCAACGAGGACCCGGCCCCTGGCGATTTTGGATCACGGGCTTTCCCTGGTGGTCTTCATTGTTTGCCTGGTCGAGTTCCTGCTCGTTCCGGAAGCGGCAACGTCGCTGTTCTTTTTCATCACGCTGATCTCATTGATAGACGTCGTCGCCGGGTTCTCCGTCGGCATTCGAGCGGCACGCCGCGATTTCAGCTTCGGCGGAGACATCCATTAGTCTCGATGCTGTCCAGAACGCGGCGCATCGGGCTCAGGTGCCAAGCTTCCGGATCGGCGGACCCTCTTTGATGTTAAATATTGGGAGGCATCTATGTTTCTGAGCATCCCCTGGCTTTTCATTCCGGTGATCGCCTACAACGTCCTCATGGTCTTATCGAGCGACGTGCAACTGACAATGAATTCGGCGATCTTGCCGCCCCTGACCTTGATGTCGGAAGGCGTTTGGACCCTTACGGTCAACGACCTGCTTTTGCTCGTCTCGCTGGTCATTCTGTTCATTGAGATTCTGAAATCGACGCGTGTGACGGCGGTCTCCCTTCTCGATCATACGCTGTCGACGCTGTTGTTCGTTGTCTGCCTGGTCGAGTTTATCGTCGTCAGATCAGCGGCAACGTCGACCTTCTTCCTGATCATGGTCATAACGCTGATAGATGTCGTAGCAGGCTTTTCCGTTACTTTGCGGTCAGCGCGACGCGATGTCGGGTTCGGCACCCCCGGTTAGCGCCTAGCGATTATCAGGCAACGCGTTGGATGTGACTGCCGGCAAGGGGATGGCGGTCAGGATTTGCCGAACGCTGGTAGGACCGGGCGGCGCGCCGGCGCCTGTCGAGGCGGTCGGCGCGCCGCTGGTCGGTGGCGTCATATTGGAGGGAGAGCTGCGCCAAATAGGTGGCCGCGGGAGGGAAAAACCGCCGCCGTGGAGGAGAATAATCAATTTCCGTGTCAGGCTCTGACCGAAGCCCTAAGAGATCGCGCTGATTTTGACCGCTGTTGCCGCCGGCTTTGACGGAACAGGGGCTTGGAAGCATGAGCTGCTTTCCGCTCGACCCCAACTGCAATTCGTTCTTTGAAATGCGCATCAACTCTTAACGCTTGTGTCAAACCGATACGATACACCGTCAGAGCTGCAATTGACGCGCCAAGCGGACTTTCTCCCCAATAAACCATGATCGCCGGCGGCAATTGCGACAAATGGATCCGCTCGCGCCGCCATTATTCGTAAACGACCCGGGTGCCGCGGCGCGACACGTCTTCAAATCTGGAGAAGGCGTATCAATTCAGAACGGCGCATCTGACCCGGCCGACGCTCACGCCGCCGCCTCAAACACCGAACCTAAAACATTGGAAATTTATGCGCCGCTCACTTGGAGAGTTTTTCGAGCTTTTCCTGCATGTCGGAGACTTGCGCCTTCAATTCCGCCAGCTCATCGCTGCCGACGGTTTCTTTCTTTTTCTTGGACTCGCTTGCGTCCTGCGGACCAGGCTCACCCGTGCCGTCCTGCCTGAAAGGCGAGAACATGGTCAAGGCTTTTTCGAACATCGCGATGTTATTGCGGGTCTGCTCGGTCAGGGCCCCGAGCGCATCGGCGCCGAACGTCCCGGCAAATTGCTGGCGGTATTTCTCCTGCTGGCGGGACAATGTCTCCAGGCTGAGTTCCAGATAGCACGGAACCAGCCGCTCAATGCTGTCGCCATAGAAGCGAATGAGTTGCCGCAAAAACGGAATCGGCAGCAAATTCTGCCCCTTGCTTTCCTGCTCGACGATAATCTGCGTCAGCACGGAGCGTGTCAGGTCTTCCCCGGACTTCGCGTCAAAGACAGAAAAATCCTGCTCCGAGCGAACCATTTCGGCGAGATCGTCAAGGGTTACATATGTGCTTGTATCCGTATTGTAGAGCCGACGGTTCGCGTATTTCTTTATAACGATTATCTCTTCCGTCGATTTGTCGTCCTGTTCCACGCTCGTGTCACGCTCCCTTGCCAGAGGCACCGCAAAAGGCCTTGTGTCGCAATGCGAAAAAAGTTAGCACACTTTTTGTGCATAGCACCAGAGACCATCTCGTTCTATGCTGAATGGCTGATTTTCCTCTTGGGATCGATAAGATCAACCAATTCGTGAGGCAGATCCGATTGAGGGCGCGGGCCGCGGTTTTCTCTTTATCGGCGCACCAGTGGCTGCTTGGTGGGCTGAAGGGGGCGGATATTGCCGATGACAGCGGAAATCACCGCAAAAGCAACGCCGATTCTGGTGATTTTAGGAGAATGAAATGAGTGAACGGGAAGATATCGTCATTGCCGGCGCTGTTCGCACGCCCGTCGGTGCGTTTAACGGTTCCTTGAGCACGCTGCCGGCCCATGAACTTGGCAAAATCGTAATATCCGAGGCGATCAACCGGGCCAGCGTCGAACCGGCCGAAGTCTCCGAGATCATCCTTGGACAGGTGCTCACCGCCGGTCAGGGACAAAACCCGGCCCGCCAGGCGGCCATCGGCGCGGGCGTGTCGATTGAAAGTCCTGCCTGGATCGTCAATCAGGTATGCGGTTCGGGCCTCAGGTCGGTGGCGCTCGGCTACCAGGCCATCCGCGAGGGGGATTCCGAAATCGTGGTTGCGGGCGGGCAGGAAAGCATGAGCCTTGCCCCGCATTGCGCGCATCTGCGAAACGGCACGAAGATGGGCAGCCTTGATCTGGTCGACACGATGATCAAGGATGGCTTGTGGGATGCGTTTAACGGCTATCACATGGGCACAACGGCCGAAAACGTCGCGAAACAGTGGCAGGTCACCCGCGAGGATCAGGACAAGTTCGCTCTCGCCTCGCAGAACAAAGCCGAAGCGGCCAAGAAAGCCGGAAAGTTCAAGGACGAAATCATACCCGTCACCATTAAGACGCGAAAGGGCGACACGGTCTTCGAGGAAGACGAATATATTCGCGACGGCACCACCTTGGAACAGATGACGAAGCTTCGCCCGGCATTCGACCGGGAAAGCGGAACGGTCACGGCGGGAAATGCAAGCGGCATTAACGATGGCGCCGCCGCCGTTGTCCTCATGACCCGTGCGGAGGCCGAAGAAAGACGTCTGGAGCCGATGGCGCGCATCGTTTCCTGGGCCCATGTCGGCGTCGACCCGTCGATCATGGGGACAGGACCAATTCCGGCATCGCGCAAGGCGCTCGAAAAGGCGGGATGGTCGGCCGAAGACCTGGATCTTATCGAAGCCAACGAAGCATTCGCGGCCCAGGCTTGCGCCGTCAATAAAGGCCTTGGATGGGATACGGACAAGGTCAATGTCAATGGCGGCGCGATCGCCATCGGCCATCCGATCGGCGCGTCGGGGACCCGCATCCTTGTCACGCTGCTGCACGAAATGAAGCGCCGCGACGCCAAGAAAGGCCTCGCCACCTTATGCATCGGCGGCGGCATGGGCATCGCCATGTGTGTCGAACGCGATTGAGAAAACACCGGCGCCGATCCATTCCGGGGGCGCGCGCAATGATTGGAATCCCGCCGCTGACGGGATCCCAAAGCACAAGAATAGACGGAGGGACGGAAACGATATGACACGAGTCGCAGTGGTGACGGGAGGCACCCGCGGGATCGGACACGCAATCTCGCTCGCACTCAAGGAAAGAGGTTGCCGGGTCGCTGCTAATTATGGCGGCAATGACGAAGCCGCGCAAAAGTTTCAGGCTGGTACCGGAATCCCCGTCTATAAATGGAATGTCGGCAACCATGATGCCTGCGTCGAGGGACTTGCCAAGGTTGAATCGGATATCGGGCCCGTTGACATCATCGTCAACAATGCGGGCATCACGCGGGACGCCATGATGCACCGGATGACGCCGGACATGTGGAACGAAGTGATCAGCGTCAACCTCAGTTCGATGTTCAACATGGTCCATCCGGTACTCGACGGCATGCGTTCCCGGGGCTGGGGCCGGATTGTCAACATCTCCTCGATCAACGG
Organism: uncultured Hyphomicrobiaceae bacterium; assembly: GCA_964456215.1. Taxonomy (GTDB): domain Bacteria; phylum Pseudomonadota; class Alphaproteobacteria; order Rhizobiales; family BFAS01; genus MnTg02. Next base: position 6,733 of record CAYWBS010000003.1, on the reverse strand, counting down.
CCAAAAGGGTCAGATGGGGCAGACCAACTATTCGGCGTCGAAGGCGGGCGTCATCGGATTCACCAAGGCATTGGCCCAGGAAGTGGCGCGCAAAGGAATCACGGTGAATTGCGTCGCCCCGGGCTATATCAACACCGAAATGGTCGCCGCCGTTCCGGAAAAGGTCCTCCAGGGGATCATCGCCCAGATCCCCGTCGGCCGGCTCGGAACAGCCGAGGAAATCGCCAAATGCGTTACTTTTCTGACGGCTGAAGGGGCGGGATTCATCACCGGCGCGACGCTGACGGCTAATGGCGGTCAATATATCGCGACCTAGAGTGTTTTCGCTTTTCGTTGAATCGCGCAAACACTCTAAACCTTTGATTTTTCGTGTTTCCGGACGGAAAACCGGTGCCATCCCCGCCTTCGCGGGGACATGCTTTTCCTGGAAACACTCTAAAAATTACTTCGACCATCCAGGTTCCGAGGCGTGACAGAGCCGGCTATCCAGGGCGAGACGCGGCGCGCCAACCGAACCGCGACTGGCGCCGGCATGGCGGCGATCCTTTTGTGGTCGTCGCTCGCGGCCTTTACCGCCTATTCGGCGCCGGTTCCGCCGTTTCAGCTGGTCGCCCTGAGTTTTGTCATCGCTTCCCTGCTCGGCGCGATATATCTCTGCCGGCAGCCGACCGGGTTTTGGCCGCTACTCGGCGTCCCACCCGCTGCCTGGCTCCTGGGCGTTTTCGGCCTGTTCGGCTATCATTTTTTCTATTTCCTGGCGCTGAGAAACGCGCCGGCTGTGGAAGCCAATCTCATCAACTATCTCTGGCCGCTGCTTATCGTCTTGTTGGCGACCGTTTTCGTCAACAAGATGGGCGAATCGGGCCGGCCGGCCTCGGCCATGTGGCCGCTCGCCGGCGCAGGCCTCGGATTGACGGGAACGGTTCTTGTTCTGACAAACAACACCGATCTCAGCCTGTCCGCGTCCTCATGGGGCGGATATGCCGCGGCCCTCGCCGCCGCCTTGATTTGGTCCAGCTATTCGGTCTTGTCGCGAATTTTCCGCGACGTTCCAAGCTCGTCGGTGACGGGATTTTGCCTGGCGACAGCCCTCGGCGCTTTCGTCTGCCATCTGTTTTTCGAAGAGACGGTATGGCCAACCGGCTGGGTTCAATGGCTGTCGATCACGGCCCTTGGCCTCGGGCCCGTCGGCGCGGCGTTCTATCTCTGGGACCACGCGATGAAACATGGAGAGATAAGGATGCTCGGCGCGGCCTCCTATTTTGCGCCGATGCTGTCATCGCTGTTGCTCGTCGCGGTCGGCGCCGGAGACCTTGCGCCGAGGCTGGCGCTGGCCTGCTGCCTCATTGTCGGCGGAGCCTTGCTGGCAGCCAAGGAGTTTCTGTTGGCGCGGCAGGGGTGAGACGACCTCCGGCGTTTGACCCTTTTTCCCGGATCAGCCCACCCTACTCTTCCGGCTCGGTGGTGAACATCAGCGGATATCCGGCGCGGCGGCCGGCATCCGTTCCTTCGTCCGCCTTTGTCTCGGCAACGTCCTTTGTGAAAACGGCGACAACGCAGCATCCACGCCGATGCGCCGTGATCATCACCCGGTAGGCCTGATCCTCGCTCATATGAAAAACACCCTTGAGCACCTTCACGACGAATTCCCTGGGCGTGAAGTCGTCGTTGACGAGGATGACCTTGTGAAGGCGCGGCCGTTCTGTCTTCGGCCTGACCTTGGTGCGTGGGCGCGTTACGATGTCGCTCATCGGACTCTGTTGTCGCGGCGAAATGGCGACCGCTGTTCTGCAATTTTCTATGATCGCATATCTTTGATCTTCCATCTACACGGCTGATCGCGCGTGCCCGCTCGCGGAGAATTAGCTCGACAAGGTTCGGCATGATTGTGTGTTTCCAAAACCGGCCCGCCGGGAGCGAACTGCCGGAAGCCTTCGCGGCCTCGCAAAAAAGGCCAGCGCATTTCTGCGCTGGCCGGCATATGCCTTAGCTTATCGGGAGATAAGCCTAGGGAAATCTAACCACGCATTCTGGAACGCACGATCCGCGGGAATTGCGAAAGATCGCGTCCCGCCTGGGACTGCATGGATGATCCGCCCATATCGCCAGCCGGCGGGTGCGGGCCTTCCATTGCGTAACCTCCTCCGGCATTCGCATATTTCGGCTCGCTTTGTCCCGCGCGCCATGCAGGTTGGTAGTCAGGCTCCGCAACTTCGCCGGTCTCGGGAAACCGGTCTGCCCGGACCTGCTCGGCTTTTGGGGCGGATATATCCTCCTGGCCTGAGGGTATTGCGCTGCCTCGCGCCGCGGCTATCTGCAAAGCGCCGACAAACCACGCGTCGATCAAGTCAATCTCGTCGGAGGAAAGCTGCAAACCCAGTTTCCGGCATTGCGACAGCACGTAGTTCCGGAACCTTCCGGCAAACAGTGCCGGCGACGCGCCCTGCTCGAACCATGGATCGGCTTCGCTCACCACGTCGAGAATGAATTGAATATCATCCTGCTTGGCTTCAAGCCCGCCCTCGGCGGCGCGCGCGGCGATGTTCCTAATCGTCTGACCGCCGCTCAGACCGTTTTCATTGAGCTCCATGGCCATGACTTCGAACAATAGCCGGTATTCCGCCGGCGCCAATGGCGGCGCCTGCGACGCTTCGTGAATCCGCGCGATAGAGTCCTGCAGATTAAGGCGTTGCCCGGGCGCCGCCTCCGGACGAGCCTGGCCTTGTGGCGGCGGTGAAGCATCCGCCTCTTGAGCAAACCTTGGCGGAGACGCCTGGGGCTCCCGGCTCCCCGCGGCCTCCCCGTCCAGCACATGTCTGCTCGGATCAAACGCATAATATGGCGGATTGTCGGTGAGTCCGAAGTTCTTCGGCAGATTTTCGATCAGAAAGGTGCGGAACGTTCCAAACCCGGCCCAATTGGTGCCGGCCGTCTTTTCCTGTCCCAAGGCCCTTTGCGCACGGTCGGCGAGATAGGCGATGGGCACGGGCTTGTCCGACGATTGAATTGCGCTCAACACTTCATCGAGAATCTCGCCGCGTGTCCCGGAGCTATGATCGATCATTTTCACCTGCTCGATTTCCGGAGCTGATTCGATCTGGCCTCTGAGCAGCAAGGATATGAGCGACTCCTCCTGGATCTCGCCATTGCATATCGCCGTATAGGGCGTCGCCGTGTAGTCATTCGCATAGACGACAATCTGCCGCGCGTGAGCCCTTAAACGGTGGAGAATGGGCGTGAAATCCGCATCGCCCGACAGGATGATGAATTCCTCGAAAAAAGTTTCGTGCTCAAGAAGATCCCGAATATCCATCACCATGCGGATATCGGATGAATTCTTCAGTTGAGCCGTCAGGGGCGGGCAATCGACGACTTCGAAACCGGCGCGCAAAAAGTGAGGCCGGACAAATGGAAATGACGTCATGTCGGTCGTGTTGTCGCGACTGTTCCTGCGCGGAACCGGATTGCCATAACAGCGGCACAGGACGAGCCGCCTTTCCATGCAATCTATTGTTCCGTTTGTCGAAGTGATGAGCGCCCCGGACTCGATCTGCTTCAACCATGAAGACGTTTCCTTGGCGAAACGCCGTGCCGCTTCCTCGTTCTTCCGCTTCAACGCAAGATAGATGTTGTCGTAGTCTACAAAGACCGCACTCAAGCACGGCCCGGCTGAAACCCGCTGCATTTTTGTACCCCGCTTGCCGCTTCCACAACGACGATGCGATCCTAGAGAATGGAAAGGCCACACCGCAAGCTGCAGCAATGCTCCAAGCCGGTCAGTACACAGTTTTTCCTACACCGGGACCGCCGAATTGCGTATTTTTCCATATGGCGTTGCCGGCAATCGCGGTTTCCAGCGGTCAAACGACGCCCAATAACGGGCATCGCCGACAAAGTGATTCGTTTTTGGAAATGGCGGGAATCCCGCACATTCAAGGCCCGCCGCCACGACGCATATTCGCCCGCCGCTTCAGCCCCTGTCCTTTCGTCGTCTGATTTCGCCGAAAATTTCCCAATCAGGACGCCCTTCCATACCGAGCCGCTTCTGGATCGCCGGGCTCGACGGTCTCAGAAACGGGTTTGTATCGAGCTCAAGGCGCAAGGTGGTGGGCAGGGTCGGCCGGTCATTTTCCCGGAGCGTCCTGATTTCGGCGAGACGCGCCTGCAGGGCGGCGTTTTCCGGTTCGATGGTGACGGCGAATTCCGCATTTGACAGCGTATATTCGTGCCCGCAATAGATCGTGGTCTCCGGCGGCAGCGCCGCGATCTTACTCAACGAACTCCACATCAATTCCGCCGAGCCTTCGAACAGACGCCCGCAGCCAAGAGCAAACAGCGTGTCGCCGACAAACGCGACCGAGGCATCGGGAAACCAATAGCTGATATGGCCCGCCGTGTGGCCGGGCGTTGCAAGGACACGCGCCTCAAAATTCCCGAACTGGTACGTGTCCCCGTCACCGACCTTGTCGTCCAGTCCGGGGATCTTGCCCGCCTCCGCCGCCGGTCCGATGATCCTGCAGCCGGTCTCGGATTTCAGCGCCGCATTGCCGTCGGTATGATCGGCGTGATGGTGGGTATTCAGAATATGCGTCAGTCGCCAGCCTTTTTCCCGGCATGCCCGGCTGACTGCGCCCGCGTCGGGGGCGTCAATGGCCGCCGTCACGGCGGCGGCCGCGTCGTGGATGAGCACACCATAATTGTCGCTTAGACACGGAAACTGGTAAATCTCGAGCTCTGCCATACCACTTCTCTCCCTGAACTGTTCGGGTGCAACCAGGTAAATCGGTCGGAAACCTAACATTGAAACGCCGAGAGGCAAATTGTTGGTCAACCAGGGCTGTTTTTTTGCCCTTAGGGCCTGTTCCGACCAAATAGACCCATTTGACCGGAATATGCTCTAGTATGCTGGCGCGCCTTGAGGTCATGCGACGCCGCCGGAATTCGACCATTCGAAACGCGGCAGCGACCGACACGGTGAAAGGATCAACAGCGGGTCGTGCATATGTACCCCGATGTCACAGAGTTGCGCGATTTCTATGCATCTTCCACGGGGCATGTGGTCCGGCGCCTGATCGCATCGCGTATTCGCGCCCGCTGGCGCGATGTGGCGGGCATGAGCATTTTTGGCCTCGGCTATGCGAGCCCCTATCTGGGCGTCTTTCGCGACAAGGCCGCACGCCTCGGCGCCCTGATGCCCGCGCAACAAGGCGTGATCGCCTGGCCGGCCGGCGGCCCAAGACAATGTGCTCTTGTCAATGACATGGATCTGCCGCTTCCCGACGCCTGCGCCGACCGGTTCTTGATCGTTCATGGCCTGGAGCATTGCGAAGCGTCCCATGCCCTGCTCCGGGATGTCTGGCGGGTTTTGGCGCCGCAAGGCCGTGTCTTACTTATCGTACCGAACCGGCGCGGCGTCTGGGCGCGCCTCGACACGACCCCATTCGGCCATGGCCGGCCGTACAGCCGGGGCCAGCTCAATCGCGATTTGGAGAGCGCCATGTTTCGGCCCGTGGAATGGTCTCACGCGCTCTTCATGCCGCCGATCGATCGGTCGCTGCTGCTGCGCTCGGCGATCGCCTGGGAGCGGGTCGGCGCCCGGCTCTGGCCGGTTTTCTCCGGCCTTATCCTTGTCGAGGCATTGAAGGAAGTCTACGGCGCCATACCGGTCGGCGAACGCACGCCACGGCTCGGCCGCCTGCGGGCGGCGGGTGTATCGCCGTTCAGCGGGACTCACTGCCTCGACCTGAAGGCGATCGATCGCCGTTCTGGGAAAGAAGAAAAATAGCCTGTTCGCCAATCAGATTCTGCATCGCCAGGGGAAAGGCGATCCCGAGCTTTTGGCCGGCGGCGTTGAGGGCGACGCTTTTCTCGATGCGCGCGTTGAGCTCATTGCACAGGCTGACAAAATCCTGGATCGTGCAGAAATGGATATTCGCCGTCTCGTACCAGGCGTGCGGCAAATTCTCGGTCATCGGCATTTTGCCGCGGAACAGGATCTGGGCACGGATGCGCCAATGACCGAAATTCGGGAATGAAACGATCGCATGGCGGCCGATGCGCAAGAGCTCGGACAGCACGTCCTTTGGCCGGTGCACCGCCTGGATCGTCTGGCTGAGAATGGCGAAGTCAAAGGCGTTGTCCGGATAGTCCATCAAATCGCTGTCGGCGTCTCCCTGGATTACGGAAAGGCCTCTCGCGACGCATTGGTTGACGCCATCCTGGCTGATTTCCACACCCCGGCCGTCGATATTCTTGGTCTCGGTGAGCAGCTGCAGGAGAGCGCCGTCGCCACAGCCGATATCGAGGACGCGCGAATTCCGCGTCACCATCTCCGATATGAGGAGATAATCGACACGGGTCATGCCCTGGGAAGTCCGCGCTCCGGCGCCATCTTGCGGCAAGAGCTCATCCTCCTGCCATGGATGTGTCTTGCGGGCCGATTTCTATCTTACGAGCCTTGGCGGCCGCCTTGAGAAATCCGGAGACGGTCGAGAACAGTTCCGGTTCATCAAGTAGAAACGCGTCGTGCCCCTTATCGGACCTTATCTCCACAAAGCTGACATTCGCCGCGACGGCGTTGAGCGCATGGACGATCGCCCGGCTCTCACGGGTCGGGAACAGCCAGTCGCTCGTGAATGAGACGACGCAAAACCGCGTTCGCGTATCCTTAAAAGCATTGGCGAGAATGCTGCCATGTTCCGCGGCCAGGTCAAAATAGTCCATGGCGCGCGTA
>CAYWBS010000002.1:0-23476 GCA_964456215.1 uncultured Hyphomicrobiaceae bacterium | reverse complement strand
ACTGGTGACGACTGACGGCACTGTCCATGAGAAAACCATCTCGATACCGCTTGGCGCGCCGGAGAGACCGCTTGACGCAGCCGGTTTCCGTGAAAAGCTTTCTCGCATGCTGGAACCCGCCCGGGACCACACATCCGTGAACGAACTTATCGAGGGTGTGTTGGGTGCTGATCTCTCTTCACAACTACCGGGGCGCGTATTTACGGGGCAATCTGGGGAAGCGCTGTCTGCGGTGCCCTTTACTGGGCAACGGATTCCGGCGGCGCCAGTTAGGGACTAATCATCCTGCCCTAACCTGTTGCCAGGCATCTCACTCGCGCATCGTCGAGCGTCCTGTTCGCGGAGCTCGGTTTTCAAGATCTTACCGTAGTTGTTCTTCGGCAGTGCTTCTAAGTACACATAGTCTTTGGGCCGTTTGAAGCGGGCAATATGTTGGCGGCACAATGCATCCAATTCTTTGATTGTCGCATCTCCGGCAACATAGGCGACGACCACTTCGCCCCACTCCGGATCCGGCCGGCCAATAACCGAAACTTCAGCCACATTCGCTGATTTTAGAAGAACCTCCTCGACTTCACGCGGATATATGTTTGTGCCGCCGGAAATGATCACGTCTTTTGAACGGTCTTTCAGGGTCAGATAGCCCTCTTCGTCGAACGAACCTAGATCGCCCGTATGCAGCCATCCACCCTTGAGAGTTTGCTTAGTTGCCTCGGGATTATTCCAATAGCCCCGCATCACAGTGTCGCCACGAACGAGAATTTCTCCTGTCTCACCTGGCCGAAGCGTGTTGTCATTGCGGTCTGCAACGCGGACCTCGACCGCGGAATTGACCAAGCCCGCGCTTCCCATGCGCTCATTCCAGCGGGGGTGATTACGATTGGCGATGTCCTGCTTTGACAGCACGGTCGTCGTCATCGGCGTTTCCCCCTGCCCATAAATCTGGACGAAAACCGCACCGAATCGATCCAAAGCCGTGACGATGTCGGCGAAGTGCATTGGGGCGCCGCCCCAAATGATCGTGCGAATGACCGATGGGTCGATATCGTTGTCGCATTCGACAAGACGCTTAATCATGGTCGGCGCGGCGAACATCGATGTTTGCGGCCTCAACTCAAAGAATTTCAGGATTTCAGGAGGATTGAATCCGCCGGACTCGGGTACCGCATTAATGCCAAATCGCAATATATGCGCCATGATATAGAGGCCCGAGCCATGACTCATGGGCGCTGCGTGAAGAAGTGACAAGCCGGGTTCCGCGGGATTGACGTCGCAAAGATAGGCAAAACTCATTGCCGCCAGGTTGCGGTGTGTGAGCATTGCGCCTTTTGGCCGGCCAGTTGTTCCGGATGTATAAAAAAGCCACGCTAGGTCGTCCGGTGCGCGGTCCGATATAGGGCATTGCTCATTGACGTAGAGCTGGCCGTATTCAGCGCTGTCGATTGTGAAGAGATTGGAGAGGCTTGCAGGTTTGTGTTCGGATAGCGCTGCTTCGATATCGGCGCTTGCAAAGGCGGTTTTGGCGCCGCAATTCTCCAGGATCCAGGCGATTTCGGCGCCATGAAGCTTGGCATTCACCGGAACTGCTGATGCGCCCGCCCACCAGATCCCAAAAAGAACGTCTAGGTAACCGGGAGAATTCTTGGCAATAATGCCAACAGGATCGCCGGCGCCGATGCCGAGCGTCTTCAAGGCGGACGCGAGGCGGGCAGCGCGGTCAGCGAATCGTCCATAATCTGAGACCGCACGGTCTCCGAACGTTACCGCCGTGGCGTTCGGATAGGCCTTTGCAGCACGAAGCAGCCAATTCGCCAAGTTCATACAAGGCGTCCCTTATCGCCCCATTTAGCGCAGGCGCTCCATAACGCTAACATAGTTCGCGACCGCCGCACCGCCCATGTTATAAATGCCGCCGAGTGCTGCGTTCTTAACCTGCATGCCTTGCGGCGCAGAACCAAGAAGCTGCAACGAGGCGAGCACATGCATGGAAACACCTGTTGCGCCGATCGGATGTCCTTTGGATTTCAAGCCCCCGGACGGGTTGACGGGCAGTTTGCCGTCCATGTCCGTGTAACCATCGTCAACCAAAGCCGCGCCCTGGCCGGGTTTGGCGAGCCCCATCGCCTCGTATTCAAGAAGTTCGGCAATCGTGAAACAATCGTGCGTTTCGACGAAGGAGAGATCATTGACGGTGACGCCGGCAGCGGAGAGAGCCCGTTCCCAAGCTATCGAACAGCCCTCGAATTTCAGGATGTCGCGTTTGGACATTGGCAGAAAATCCTGGGCGTGGCCCACGCCGCGGAAGACGACAGCCTTTTCCATCGTTAAAGCTGTTTCAACGTCCGTCAGGATGATGGCGGCGGCGCCGTCGCTAACAAGGGAACAATCCGTGCGCTTCAGCGGGCCGGCCACGTACGGGTTCTTTTCACTCTCCTCACGGCAGAAAGCGAAACCGAGGTCTTTTCTCATCTGCGCGTAAGGATTGTTCACACCATTCTTATGGTTTTTCGCGGCGATTTTCGCCAGCGCATCGGATTGATCGCCGTATTTCTGAAAATACTTGTTGGCGATCTGACCGAAAACGCCGGCAAATCCTGCCGGTATATCTTTGTCCTCCGGAAGGTACGAGGCTTTGAGGAGATATTCTCCGATTTGCGGGCCGGGAGTGGTTGTCATTTGTTCGACGCCGACGACGAGGACGACTCGCGCCTGCCTGGCGGCGATAGTCTTAAGCCCCTGATGAATGGCGGCTGAACCTGTAGCACAGGCATTTTCGACCCGGGTCGCCGGCTTAAACCGCAGTTTGTCAGATGCCTGGAGCGTGAGAGCGGCGGTGAAGTCTTGCTGTGAGAAACCGGCGTTAAAGTGCCCGAGTATAATCTCGTCAATATCGTCCGGCTCGATGCCGGCATCCTGAATAGCGTCCGTGGCGGCGCGGACGATCAGACTTTCAACCGTTTCTTCGGAATGCTTACCAAAGTGTGTATGCGCCAGTCCAACAATGCATGAGGTCATTTCCGCAGGCTCCATACCCAATCTGATTTGAATATTCTCGATATTAATGGTCCCGCCACGGCGTGCAAGGTTGGCACAGCTTACCGCCGCAGGGTATCCGTGATTATGACCTCATCCATGATCGCGGTTTTTTCACTCGCCGGCTCGGATCCTTAAGCTTTTTCGGAATGATCGCTTGATCGATCAATTGCCGGCCGCCAGCCTAATCAGGTTGGATCACGGGCTCCCATCGACGAGACGATATTGTTCCGTGAGCGATACTTACTATGTGTCAAATGGTCCGTCGGCGGTTTTCAAGCGTGTTGCGCGGAATGTGTTTTGCATTAAGCGAGACAATTCAGCCGATTGATTGACAAATTTTGACCTTAGGACGCAATGCGGCGCGACTGGCAGGATGTCGTGTTTTGTGTCAGCTTTCGATCAAGGGCAAGACCAGAGCTGGCTGTGGTGTCTGCTCCAACACCTTGTTTCGCATATCATAATTGTCCCTCCCTTCGAGTAGGAACATCTATTCTTCCCTCAATGAATTGGTTCAACATCATGGTTGGCAAAAGGAAGAATTGAGCCGCCACCCTATGTTGGATCACAATACGATCTTTGCCCAGGGATGCCGAATCTTGGAAGCGGTTTGCCGCGTTTGGAGCAAACCTAAAATGCGATTTTTATTGGTCGGTTAAGTGGTGTAAATCATTGATAAATTGCCGATATTCAGATCTAGATTCGGTCGCGGACTGATCCGTCAAATGTTTGCTAGAGAGTTGTTATGAAGCCGATTTTTGTCATTCATGAAAACGAAGAATGGTTGCTCCCTCTTGTTCAGGCTTTGCATAACTTTGGACTTGATTACCGCGAACTTCATATGGGAGCCGGAGTAGTCGATCTTACGGCTGCGCCAGAAGACGGGATCTACTATAACCGGATGAGCGCCTCTTCATGGACTCGTGCACATGGCGCGTCGCCACAATTGACGCTTGCGCTACTCGAAAATCTCGAACTGCATGGTCGCCGGTCGTGAACGGCTCCCGGGCGCTTGATCTCGAGATCTCCAAGGCGCGGCAATGCACAGCGCTGACGCGCGCGGGCATTTTGTTCCCGCCCTCTCTGCTGGCAGTGGGAAAGGAGCAAGTTCTGGAAGCGGCGCGCAGTCTCAATGGGCCGGTTATTCTCAAGCCCGACTGCGGAGGCAAGGGCGCGGGCGTGCAATTCTTCTCCAGTGCGGATGTTCTGGAAGAATATTTGCAAGGAAAAGCGAACGATTTCGCCACGGACGCGCCAGTTCTCGTTCAAGCCTACATTGAGCCCGCCGAGCCGTTCATCATTCGTAATGAATTCGTCGGCGGTGAACATCTCTATTCAGTCCGCGTCGATACAAGTGGAGGCTTCGAGCTTTGCCCCGCAGATGCCTGCGAAATCGGAGCAGATGCGGGCACCGAGAAGGCCGGCATGATAGCCGTAGCGCATTTTTTGGGGCGGTTGTCAGGACAACTCTTCGCGAGCCAATTCGCAGCCGAATAGTCCAGCGGAACCGTTGATTATTGCCAAGGTCTGAAATCGTTTTTCCCTGTCTTGCCTAATCAGTAGGAACCGCCTATTTCGGGTGATCAGTCATTGGACTCCAGAGAGTGCGTCCGATATGGCAGACCTTGACATCCGTGAATCGTCCTATCCGAGCCGTATCATTTTTGGATATGGTGCGATCCCAAACTCACCTGCGGTCTCGCGCTGCGTTTCACAGCGGGGACTGGGAACGACGCGTTCATACATTGCTTCTAGGTCTACGCGGCGATTGTCCGTCGGGCTTGCCTCGGCGATGTTTGAGCGACTTTAACGGAATGGCGGAAATGTGTGCCCGTATCTTGATCGTCAACGGCAACAAAAGAGAAGCGACCGAAAGGGTTGTAGCACTCGGCGGACGTCCATACGGCGAGGGTTATGCGGAAGCGTTGCGTTACTTTGCGCCTGAGCTCGAATGCACGATACTAAATGCTGCCGACGGAGAGAGACTGCAAGCGGGCATTTCCCTTTCGGATTTCGATGGTGCCGTCTGGACAGGGTCGGCGCTAAGCGCGTATTGGGATGAACCGGCCGTGAGCCGGCAGATCGAACTTGCCCGCGCCGTTCTTGTTGCCGGGCTACCCTGCTTCGGCAGTTGCTGGGGATTGCAGCTTGTTTGCACGGCGCTCGGCGGTGAGGTTCGCGCCAATCCAAACGGCATTGAAATAGGGATTGCCCGCCGGATCCGGGTGACGGACGCTGGCGACGGTCACGCGATCTTTGCGGGCAAGATGCCCGTTTTCGACGCGCTCGCAATCCATCGCGACGAGGTTGTCGCACTTCCGTCAGGGGCGGTTGTGCTCGCCCGCAACGAAGTCAGCAAAATCCAGGCAATCGAAATATCGACAGGAAATTCGATATTTTGGGGCGTCCAATACCACCCCGAGTTTGACTTTGAAACGATAAGTATTTTGCTGAACCGAGAAGCGGATTTCCTGATCGTCGAGGGTTATGTTGGAAAAAAAACCGACTTGAACCAAATTACAAACGATTTTCGGAGTCTTCATCTGGAACCGGGCCGAAAGGATCTTGCCTGGCGGTATGGCCTAGATGATGCGGTCCTTGATCCGTCAATGCGCATGCGAGAAATTGGCAATTGGCTGAAGAAATTCGTCCTGCGGCCTATGCTACAGTGATATCTGAGCTCACTAATGAAAGGAGATGTTGGAAGTGGCGGCCGTTGTGAGTTTACCGCTATGGGCGGTCGTCATTCTCTGCGTGCTTGCCCTTTGGGCGGTGCTCGACAGGTTGTTCATGCCGAGCGTTCGTTGGATGCTTCGCCGTCGCGCCAATCGCGCAATAGACGAGCTCAATACGCGCTTAAGTCTCAGAATCCAGCCATTCAAACTGACACGCCGCCAAGTGCTCACCGATAATTTGCTCTACGATCCAGAAGTGCTCAAGGCTGTCGAAGAGCATGCCCGGCAAAATAATATGCCTCGAGATGCTGCCATGGATCAGGCACGGCGATATGCCCGCGAGATCGTGCCAGCCTTCAGTGCCTATGCTTATTTCCGAATTGGGACCCGGCTGGCCAGACGTCTTTCGAAAGCGCTCTACCGCGTCCGGCTGGGATTCATGGACCACGAAGCGCTCGGCAAAATTGATCCCGACGCTTCGGTCATATTTGTCATCAATCACCGCTCGAACATGGACTACGTGCTGGTCACATACATGGCGGCATCGAGTTCGGCGCTGTCCTATGCGGTGGGTGAATGGGCAAGGATTTGGTTGTTGCAAAATCTTATTCGCTCCATGGGTGCCTATTTTATCCGCCGCAATTCGAGAGACGAACTCAATCGCCGCGTACTCGCCCGATATGTGCACATGGCCACTAAGGCCGGTGTCACACAGGCCGTGTTTCCGGAAGGAGGCCTGTCACGCGATGGAGCGCTTCGTCCTCCAAAGCTGGGATTGCTGAGCTATATGGTTTCAGGTTTCGATCCCCATGGGCCCCGCGACGTCATCTTCATTCCCGTCGGCATCAATTATGATCGCGTATTGGAAGACCGGGTGCTGACGTCATCGGAGGCTGTAGCCGCGGGGGAGAGGACGCGATACCGTTTCCGCCCGGGCTTCGTATTGCGCTATCTAGCTCGCGGCCTATGGTTGGCCGCTCGCGGCCGGTGGTATCGGTATGGCTATGCTTGCGTTAGCTTCGGCAATCCGATCTCGCTGCGGGAGTATGTATCCTCAAGAGGAACCGACTTTAGATCCCTGCGGGACGAGCAAAGACGGTCGGAGATCGAAGCACTAGGGCATCAGCTGATGGAAGCGGTCGGGCGTGTCGTCCCGGCACTTCCCGTCTCTCTTGTGGCGTCGGCCATATTGAAAGTCCCGGATAGTCAGCTCACCCTATTCGAGTTAAAGGGCGAAGTCTTCGAGCTTATGAGGCACGTTAAGGCGGCAGGCGCTCATTTACATATTCCAAGGGCGGATATGGAGTATGCGGTGGAAGTCGGTCTCAGAATGCTGACGCTTCGTCGGCTTGTGATCGAGGAGGACGGGCTTTACCGTGCGAATTCCAAGGAAACGATCTTGTTGCGCTATTACGCAAACGGGATTGCGCATCTAACAGATCAGAACACCAAGAATGATGCTGAGCGGGATTCCTCGTCAAAATAGCTATTGATTACCGGCGCGAGCCGCAAAGCCCAGCAAGTCACTCAGGTGACGTCGGCGCTCCGTGTCGATCTTCACGGTCGCAGACGTGCCAATTCTCAGTGACGGTTCGTTTGGACGCTGCAGAAGGCGTAGTCGAACAGGTAGCCGCTGCACCACCTTGACCCAATTTCCCGAGGCGTTCTGAGGCGGCAAAATAGCGAATTCCGCACCTGTCGCCGGACTAATACTCTCAACAACGGCATCCCAGACAACGTCCGGAAAGATATCGAGCACGACTGTCGCTTTTTGCCCAACAGCAACATTTGTCAGGTCCGCTTCCTTAAAGTTCGCCTCGACCCAGGGTCGTTTTGTGGGAACAATGGCAAATAGCGGTATTGACGCATTGACATGTTCTCCGGGCTGCAGTTTCAAGTTCACGATCGTTCCGGAAACGGGTGCGGCGATTTCGGTACGGGCAAGATTGAGCGCGGCTTTGGCGTGTTCGGCCCTGGCCGCATTGACCAGCGGATGTTCTTCGACCGGCCGCGCAGGGTCGCCATTTAGCGCTGCGCGAGCCCGAGTTAACCGTTTGCGTGCGACGAGCAAGCGGCTTTCGGCCGTTTCGACATCTTTTTCGATCTCGTCCCTGCGGCTGTCGGAAATCACGCCTCGATCAGCAAGCTTTCCTTGGCGGTTGGCACGATGACGGAAATATTTCGCGTTGCTTTCTTCCTCCGCCAATTGACTCTGCGCTTCCTGCCAGCTGGCGATGAGCATTCTAACATCGCGCTCGGCAAGGGCCAGATCGGCTTCGGCCTTTGCAAGGGCGATTTTGAAAGGTTCAAGATCCAAACGGAGAAGAATCGTGCCAGCCTGCACACGCTCGTGCTCCCCGACGCGTACGTCAGTCACCAGACCGGAGACTTCCGCAGCGATCCGGACAATATCTGACTTAACGAAAGCATTTTCTGTGGTTATATAGCGCCCACCCTGAAGCCAGACCCAAAGTCCTGCGGCCAGTACGAAGACCGGAAGTGCGGCAAGAAGTAACAAACGCAGATGACTAAGGTTCATCCCGACTGTGCCTCGCTCTCGACACCAAGCTGCAAAACTTCGAAGTCGGCCGCATCGGCCATTTCCTGCAAGCGGCGTTTGACATGCAACATGAGATCGGTAAGTCGCTCCCGGTCCTTCGCCGATAAGCCCCTGAGTGATTCTTCGACCATGGCCTTAGCTACGGGGCGCATCTTTACGTTTATCTTCTCCGCTTCCGAAGTCATGTAGATCCGGTTGATGCGCCGGTCTTCAGCATCTGGCCGTCGCTCGACCCAGCCATTTTCCTCCAAGCGGTCGATAAGCCGTCCGGCTGTCGCTTTCTCCACCTCCAGCATTTCGGCGAGTTTGGATTGGCTTGCGCCGGGCCTGCGGTTGAGCCGACTGAGGACGAGCCATTGCGAACGGGTAAGACCCAGCCGGCGCATGCGCCGGTCGAAGACCGTACGCTGCAATCGGGCGGCATCCGAAATGAGAAAACCGAGGTAACGCTCGTCATCGCTGGGCAAAGCCACCTCCATTTGATTTGATAAGTCATGCAACTATTGCTAAGCATACAGTTGTTAGGCTTATAAGTGCAAGTGTGATGTCGGAAAACTCGGAATCCCTATCGCTATTCCGCCAGATCGCCATTTTGATCGCGGTCGTCTTAAGCGCGACCCTTTACGCTACGACGATTTTGATCGTCTCGACCGTTTTGCCCCAAATGCAGGGCACCCTGTCCGCAACAGCGGATGAAATTTCGTGGGTCATGACATTCAACATCCTTGCTACGGCCGTCGTAACGCCATTGACGGGATGGCTGGTAGCAAGACTAGGTTCACGAGCTCTTATGATTTGGTCTGTCGCGGGGTTCTCCCTTTCGACTTATTTCTGTGGAGCGGCGACTTCGCTCGAGGCGCTGATCTTTTGGAGAGTCGTACAGGGTGGCGTCAGCGCGCCGATAACGCCCCTTGCTCAAAGTGTCATTCTCGACACGTTCTCGAAGCGCCGGCGCGGACTAGCGGTTGGTCTCTTCGGAATGGGAGTAATGTGTGGCGCATTTATCGGGCCGACATTCGGCGGCATCATTGCAGACCACTATAGCTGGCGATGGTCCTTTTATCTTCTGGTACCAATTAGCATTGCGGCCGTGATCGGGCTCACCTTTACCCTTCCAAGGAATATGGCGCACGTCCACACGCGCCTGGATTGGACGGGATTTCTTTCCCTATCAATCGCGTTGGCCACGGCGCAGCTCGTGCTTTCTCGGGGACAACGTCTCGATTGGTTCGATTCCCAGGAAATCATTCTTGAGACATTTATCGGTGCCTTGGCATTTTATTTTTTTGTCGCCCATAGCCTGACGGCCAAACGGCCCTTCCTAAATCCTAAGCTCCTTTTAAATCGCAATTATGCCATCGGACTTATACTCGTGACGATATACGGCATGCTAAATTTTACGCCGATGGTTCTGTTGCCGCCTCTTCTGAAGCAGCATGCTGGTTTTCCTGATGCGATCATTGGTTATATCGTCGGCAGCCGCGGCGTTGGCGCTCTTTTCGGCTTTCTTCTGGCAATGTTCTTCGGCCAGCGATACCCACGAAAATCAATGTTCGTCGGGTTTACCGTGCAAACGCTTTCAGGGCTCTGGCTGATGTCCATCAATTTAAATGTTGGCGTCAATGAGCTGCTGATCGCCGGCCTCTTTCAAGGATTGGCGGTCGGCATGATTTGGGTGCCGTTGACAGTTGTGGCGTTTTCAACCCTCGACACCAAGGATCTTGCGGAAACGAGTGCCGTCTATCATCTGCTTCGAAATATGGGGTCGAGCCTTTTCATCTCCCTTTGCGTAACTGAAATTGTCCGGTCGACAGGCTCCAATTATGGCCATATGACCGAGTCTGTGTCGCTTTTCAACGAAGTGCTAAGCCTGCCCAATGTCATCGGCGGTTGGTCATTCGATACAATTCCAGGACTCATGCGCGTTTCGAAGGAGCTCATCCGCCAGTCGGCCATGATCGGCTATCTAAACGCTTTTGCAATGTTTACATTTGCCTCGGCGGCGGCCATTCCACTTACTATGCTGATTGCCAGACAGTCTCCGGACAAGTCGATCAATCTGTAAAGCATCGCTCGATATGCACCGGAGGCGCCAAGTCGATCAAGAGCCGGTAAAACAGAGTCAGGTCTTCCGGGGTGAACTGTTGGCGGCATGCTAGTTTAATCGCCGACCGGCCTGGTGCAGATTGTGTCCAATCCGCTTGGCGGCTTAATCGTTTGCCAAACGGCCGGGGCATGAATTAACCTCAGACTTTGTCAAGCCCGTACCGTATGTATCGGCCAGGATGTATCTTATGAAGATTGCGACGATGGCCACTGGTGGAATTGGGGGGTTCTTGGCGTTCCGGCTAACGCAAGGAGGCCACAGCGTGGCAGCCGTCGCGCGCGGCGCGCACCTAGCAGCGATCCAGCAAAATGGACTTACGCTTGTCAGTTCAAATAGCAGGACGACCGTGCATCCTTGGATCGCTACGGACGATACGGTCAAAGTTGGTGAAGTCGATGCGGTAATTTTGGCTGTAAAGGGCGATGATCTCAGTATCGCCGCTGAAGCCTGCCGTCCCATGCTCGGACCGACGACTGTCGTCGTCCCATTTCTTAATGGGGTCGAAGCGGCGGAACGATTGGCGGCAATCTTGCCTCCAGAAAACGTTGCCGATGGAGTCGCTTACATTTCAACCAGTGTCGCAGGTCCGGGTATCATTCAACAAACCGGAGAGTTCAACAGGTTTGTGTTTGCCGAGCGTGATAATCGATCCTCCTCGCGCATCGAGGCGCTTCGTGCTGCAATCAATGAGGCTGGTTCTTCCGCTCCGCCCACTGACAATATCGAAGCGGAGGTTTGGAGAAAATTTTTTCTCTTCGCGGCTGTTTCCGGTGTGACTGCCGCCGCCCGGTGCACCATGTCCGAAATTATGAACAATGAGCCGCTCGCCGAGCTGTTTCGTTGTGTGATCTCCGAAACGGCAGCCCTTGCGCGTGGGCGCGGCGTTGTCCTTCCAGACACGATCGAAAACGATACATGGTCGCTCGCAATGAATTTGCCTCCGACGATGCGCGCCTCGACGGCAATCGATTTGGAGAATGGTCGCCCGCTGGAAATAGATTGGATTTCTGGAGCCGTGGCGCGTCTTTCGAACGAGGCGAATTTGCCGGCGCCGGTCAATCGTGCGCTCTACGCATTACTGAGCCCGTATCGCAATGGTGAACCGAGAGCTTGAGAGGGACAAAACGTCGTTAACTGTCCTTGTAAACTCGAGCCCTTGTGACGTTCAAGCCTAAAGTATGTGGAATGGAACGTCTCGATTTGATCTACGTTCAAAGAGCAACCGACTGATTGGGTTTGCAAGACCAGGCGCCGGAACTCATTGAGTGTTTCCAGGAAAGGTGGGCACCGGTATTCCGTCCGGAAACACCAAAGTTCAAATGGTTAGAGTGTCTGAGCGATCCAACGAAAAACGAAAACCCTCCGGTGCCCAAGCCTGTGCAATGCGGTGCTTTGGATGTCAAGCCCGGAAACCGCCGACCGCCTCTAGCAGTCTGCTGAAAAAGCTGGTTCGGGCGTTGATCTTGCTACGCCGGGCATGGTTTTTCAGCAGACTGCTAGGTCTCCGCAAAGTCGTTAGCAAGTGCGGACACGATTCCGCGAGCCAGCAGGTCCTTGATTTCTTCGGATGTCAGTCCGAGTTCGGTGAGCACGTCTCGCGTGTCTTCGCCAAAGCGGGGCGGTGCTTTTTTTGAGCTCGGTGGCGTGCGCGCAAGCTTCACGGGGTTGGCGAGACCGCGATAACCGCCGATATCCACCACCAAATTACGATGTAGGGTATGGGGATGTTCGACGACTTCGGGGACCTCCAGAACCGGCCCCGCCGGGACGCCTTTTTTCATGAGTATCTGGCAAATCTTTTCACCGTCATGATAGGCGAGAAGCGCCTCGAGTTCGCTCTTCAGGGCTGGCCGGTGAGCGTTTCTGACATCCATCGTCGCGAAGCGTTGGTCCGTTGCCAGTTCAGGTTTACCGAGGACCGTGACAAGGCGTGAGAACTGCCGATCATTGCCGACGCCGATAAACACATCGCCCGTCTTCGTCCTAAACCTGTCGTAGGGAGCCACATTCGGATGCTGATTGCCCTGCAATTGGGGACGTTTGCCGCCGACGAACCAATTGCTAGCATGGGGGAACAGCATGGAGACGGCGGCATCGTAGAGGCTCACTTCGAGAAACTGACCCCGGCCGGATTGCTCCCGCTCGTAAAGCGCGGCCAATATGCCGAACGCCGCCGAAAGCCCGGTGCCGATATCGACCATGGGAATGCCGAGCCGCGTCGGCCCGCTTTCCGGAGCGCCGTTGATGCTGAGCCAGCCAGCCATAGCTTGCACAACGGCGTCATAGCCCGGCAGGCCGCCGAGAGGACCATCCGCTCCAAAACCCGTAATCCGGCAGTGAATGAGGCGGGGAAAGCGGTCCTTCAAAACGTCCTGATAGTCAATTCCCCATTTTGCCAAGGTCCCGATTTTGAAATTCTCGATCAGAACGTCGGTGCCCTCGAGGAGTTTCAACAAAATACCGCGACCGGCTTCTTGCCGCAGGTCAATTGAAATTCCGCGTTTCGACCGGTTGACGCCAAGAAAATAGGATGATGTTCGATTATCGTCGAATGGCGGTCCCCAATGGCGAACCTCGTCGCCCTGTGGAGGCTCGACCTTAATGACATCGGCACCGTGATCTCCGAGCCATTGTGTGCAAAACGGACCTCCAAGAACGCGGGTAAGGTCGATGACTTTGAGCCCGTCGAGAGCGCCAATCGGGGTGGTGACATTCATCTAGTGGGCGACCCTTCTCAGAGAACGAAATTGTTGTGCTGGTGGATGGATCAACGCCTCACGATGACAGTGCAATGGTGCTCTCAAGCCTTTCCACTATCTTTTCGGCGAAAGCTTGCGTTGAGAGACCTCCGCCCAAATCCGCCGTTCGCGTTGTAGGATCTGTCAGTGTTGCGTCGACCGCGTCTTCTATGTGTTTCGCTGCGGTTTCAAGCGCTGGCCGGCTTCGGTTTGTGGCCAGCCATTCAAGCAACATGGCGGCAGACAGAATTAACGATGTCGGATTGGCCTTTTTTTGACCGGCGATATCCGGTGCTGAGCCGTGTTGCGCTTGGGCGCAGCAAAGTTCGTCGCCAGCATTGACCGAACCGGCTAGGCCCAGGCTTCCCGAGAGCTCGGAAGCCAGATCGGATAAGATATCGCCATGAAAATTCGTAGTGCAAATAACGTCGAAGCGCGCCGGGTCGCGCACCAGGATAGCAGCCGCCGCATCAACGATGAGCTCTTCAAGTTGAACTTCGGGGAATTCATCTGCCACTTTGCGTACCTCTCTGAGGAAAAGGCCGTCGGTGAGCTTGAAGCAATTGGCCTTGTGGATCGCTGTGACTTTCTTGCGTCGCTTGCTTGCCAGTTCAAAAGCGCGCCGGGCAATCCTTTTGGAGCCGTGAGCGGTAATCTTACGCACTGAAAGTGCCATGTTTTCATCGGGCATGAATTCACCCAGACCCTCATACATATTCCGATCCGGATAGAACCCCTCTGTCCCTTCGCGCATAATGACCAGATCCATGTTTTCCGCCTTGGCGGGCAAGCCAGTCCGCGTCCGGGCCGGCCGCACATTGGCGTAAAGGTCTAGCTTCACGCGAATTATCGAGGACGCGTTTAGACCACCCTGATCTGGCGGCGGATAGTCGTAGCTTTGCACGGGTCCAAGAATGATGCCATCGGCAGTTTTGGCCTTGTCAAGAACAAAGTCCGGGAATGTTGACCCGTTGGACTTCAACGATGCGAACCCGATTGGCTCGACATCATAATCTAGGCCAAGCGGCCCGATCGCATCCAGGGCTTGCAGCACGGTCATCGTCGCTGTTGTAATCTCTTCTCCGATGCCGTCGCCCGGCAAGACCAGTATTTTCATATTAAAGCCTCGTATTGGCAAACAGTTGAACCTTGCGGACGATTGATCTTCTGCCTGGCACGAAATCTTCCGATTGCTCCCAAACCATCTATAGCTATTTCGACTTTGCCTTATCCCCGCTAGTTGTGAGCCTGTAGTGGGCGCCCAAATGGCATCCACCCCGGCGTCTGGATCTTTCAATTTGGCGTTGGCGTTCTTGAAAACCCTGTTTGCGGTCTTCGCTCAGTTGATCATAACAATTCGCACAGCTTACGCCCGGCGAATATTTATTTGACGCTTTTCCCGACGCATCAATTGGGCGGCGGCAGGCGTAGCACAATTCGTGTGTTCCGCGCGTCAGGCCATGGCCAACGGAAACCCGACGATCAAAAACAAAACACTCACCCTCCCACAGCGTATCACGTTCAGGAATCGATCCGAGATAATTCAGGATACCGCCTCTAAGGTGATAAACCTGTTCGATTCCTTCCTGCTTCAAGAACGCTGTTGCCTTTTCGCAGCGAATACCACCCGTACAAAACATAGCGAACTTTGAACGCGCGAATTCAGATCTATTTGACCGGAACCAATGCGGGAATTCGCTGAATGATTTCGTTTTCGGATCTATGGCCCCTCTGAAGCTACCAATGCCGACCTCATAATCGTTTCGCGTATCGATTACCACGACGTCCGGGTCGGCCATCAAATCATTCCAATCCACCGGCTCGACATAAATGCCGGCGTCTGTCGCGGGATCTATTCCCGGAACACCCATGGTAACGATTTCCTTCTTCAGTCTGACCTTCATGCGCAAGAACGGATGGTCTTCTGCAATGGATTCCTGATGCTTCCAATCCCGGCAGCCCGAAAGCAGACGAATACGATCGAGGACAGCGTCAATCCCTTGGCGCGAGCCGGCGATCGTGCCATTTATGCCCTCCTCCGCCAGGATGAGCGTGCCGGTCAGGCCGGCATCTACACAAGCTTCCAGCAGCGGTGGCTTCAATGCACTAACGTTCGGAAACGGGGCGAATTTGTATAATGTGGTAACGATAATTTCCGTCGCGGGTGTCGTCATGATCGATTTTTCGTAAGCGCACCTTTATTCGGTGCCATGAAAGAGAGTCAAGGGAACTTGTAAGTGAACGTAATATAGCCACACCGATGGTCCGGTGCGGACTTTCCTCAATTTGCGGGTAATTGGCTAGGCAACGGTCTGCGATTGTATGCCAAATTCAAAACCTGATAGATTGCCATGTCAAAAACCTTAGAACGAGCGCCAAGAGAGACGTAATGCCATTTGAACCAGCAAGCGATGTACTCTCACCTTACACCGTCCTTGATCTGACCCGCGTAAGATCCGGTCCCACTTGTGTTCGCCAGCTCGCGGACTGGGGGGCAAATGTCATTAAGATCGAAATGCCTCCGAAGGAGCCGGGCGAGGGGCTTGGCGGTCCTCGAGAAGGACCTGACTTCCAGAATTTGCACCGAAACAAGCGCAGCATGACGCTCAATTTGAAATCTGAACAAGGGCTTCAGGTTTTTAAAGAGCTTGTGAAACGCGCGGACATTGTTGTTGAAAATTACCGGCCCGCGGTCAAGGAGCGGCTTGGCATCAGTTTCCGTGATCTGGAAGCGATCAATCCGCGTATCATTCTCGGCTCGATTTCCGGATTCGGACAAGATGGCCCTTACAAAGATCGGCCGGGTTTCGATCAGATCGCTCAAGGCATGGGGGGCCTCATGTCAATAACCGGAGAGCCTGGACGCGGACCGATGCGTGTCGGAATTCCGATTGCGGATTTGTGCGCCGGTCTCTTTTGCGCGCAGGGGATATTACTCGCTCTTCTTGAGCGTGAGCGCTCTGGAAAGGGGCAGTGGATTAGTACGTCCCTTCTGCAGGCACAAATATTCATGCTGGATTTCCAGGCCGCCCGCTGGCTTGTTGATGGGGATGTGCCGAAGCAAGCCGGAAACAATCATCCGACGAGTATTCCTACCGGTGTATTCGAAACCAAGGACGGTCATATAAACATTGCTTGCGCCGGCAGCATAATGTGGGACCGGTTAAAGGCTGTTTTGAACGATGATTCGTTTGAGGACCCTGATTTTGAGGATGGCGCCCAGCGGTCGAAAAACCGGGATCGCCTCAATGAGTTGATTAACACGCACACGCGCAAATTGACATCGACCGAATGGATCGAAAAATTAAACACGGCGGGGATTCCTTGTGGGGAGATCAATTCGATCGACAAGGCTTTTGAAAGTCCGCAAGTCAAACATCTGCATTTGGCCCAGGATGTTGTTTCCCAGGAACGAGGGCCGATCCAGCTCGTCGGTCAACCGGTGACCCTAAGCCGAACCGATAGCTCTATAAGAGTATCGCCTCCCCTCTTGGGTCAGCATACCGATGAGATCCTGGAGTGGCTTGGATTTGACAGTAAAGCAATCGCGGATATGAGGGGCGCCGGAGACATATAGGTCAGGATAAGACATGGACGAAATTGTTAAGACCGAAAAGCTTATCTGCAAAAAAGATGGCCCAGTTGGTGAGATTATTTTCAATAATCCGGCGAAGCGAAACGCGCTTTCTCTGGATATGTGGCAGAAGCTCGGCAATGTGCTGGCTGAGTTTGAGCAGGACAGCGATATTCGCGTTTTGGTCTTGAGCGGCGCGGGTGGCAAGGCGTTCGTATCGGGGGCCGATATCTCGAAATTTGAGAGCGAACGGGCGACAAAAGAAGCTGTCGAGGCCTATGATGTCATCGCCAAATCTGCCAGCAGCCGACTTTATGGTTTCCCCCGGCCGACGATTGCCAAAATTCATGGCTTCTGCGTGGGTGGCGGCGTCGGTTTGGCTGCCTGCTGCGACATAAGGTTTTGTGGCGAACGCTCGCGCTTCGCCATACCGGCGGCAAAACTCGGCGTTGGCTACGGCTTCGCCGGAGTGAAGCGCCTCGCCGATATAGTAGGTATTTCACGGACCAATGAGATATTCTATACGGCGCGCCAATTCACGGCCGTCGAAGCGTATGAAATGGGGCTGGTGAACCGGGTTTTGCCGGAATCCCTGCTCGACGGTTATGTCGAGGAATATACAAAAATGATTGCGGAAAATGCTCCTTTGACGATAGCCGCCGTGAAAGCAATCACAAGGGAGATTACCAAACCTGCGGCCGAGCGAGACCTCGCCAAGCTGGAGAAAATGGTCTCAAACTGTTTTGCCAGTAATGATTATGTCGAAGGCCGAAAGGCATTTATGGAGAAGCGCAAGCCGAGTTTTACCGGAACCTAACCTGCGTCATGCCAATAACCGATCCGCTTCGTTTGGTGCTAGGTATTGCCTGATCGCGCGAGCAGGCCGGCCAGACCGGCCCTGTCAAGAGGTTGCGCACGATAGCGTTCAGGCAGTCGCTCATCGTACGTTTTGTCAGGTTGGCAATAAAGCACACCCAGAACCATTGGCAAGTCCGGACCTTCAAGGCTGGCCAATGCTTGGGCCCTGCCGAGATTTGTTTCGTCGTGGCGAGCGATCGTTTGGCGTTGCTCATCGTCGCTGATGGCAATCGGCTTGAACTGGCATCGGTCAGGATGATAAACGAGCCCCTTATCCGCTTTCCTGCCGTAAATCAGGGGTTCGCCATGAACAGCTCGAACAACATGATCAGGGCCTGCCGTCTTATCAGTGATAGGTCCAAACGCGCCGTCATTATAGACAATGCAATTCTGAAAAATTTCAACAAAGGATGCACCCTTGTGGGTGTGGGCGCGCAAGAGCATGTCGGGCAAATGATCCTGCAGCGTATCGGCCGTGCGCGCCACAAATCGGCCGCCGGAGCCGAGGGTCAGAAGAGCGGCATTAACGGGGCGGTCCACCGATCCTTCGGGTGAGGAGGGAGAGCGGGTGCCGAATGCCGATGTCGGCGAATATTGACCTTTGGTAAGCCCATAGATGGCGTTATTAAACAAAAGCAAGTTCAGATCGAGATTACGCCGCACCGTGTGAATGATGTGGTTACCGCCGATTGACAAGAAATCTCCGTCGCCGCCGATAACCCATACGTCGAGTTTGGGTCGTGCCAGTTTTAGTCCAGAGGCGACAGCGGCGGCGCGGCCATGAATTGTGTGGAATCCATAGGTTGAAAGGTAGTAGGGAAAGCGGGCCGCGCAGCCGATACCGGATATGACGGCCACGTCATCGGGTCGGCGGCCGATCTGGGCAAGCGTATTGCGCATCGCCTTCAGTATGGCAAAGTCTCCGCATCCCGGGCACCAACGGACTTCTTGGTCCGATGTATAATCCTTGGCGTTGAGCGTAATTTCATTCATGGCAACAACTAAGCTAATGATTGAGGGTCTGGCGGATTTCCCTTTCGACATCCGCGACCTTGAACGGTTGTCCCGCGATTCGGTTGAGCGCGCTCGCGGGAATGAGGTATTCACTTCGTAGAAGCCGACGCAAATGACCGCGATTGAGCTCCGCAACGACGACTTTGTTGAAGCGGCCGGCGATCGTTTCGATACCGCGCGGAAGCGGCCAAAGATGGCGCAGGTGAAGGTGACCGACGGATGCTCCGCTTTCACACAGGGTGCCGACTGCTGTCTTAAGTGCTCCATAGGTCGAGCCCCAACCAATGATGAGCACATCACCCTCTTGCATACCAGACTCGATTTGGACAGCAGGCAATCGGTCTGCAATCCGCGCAATTTTCTCCGCCCTGAGTGTCACCATCTCTTCATGATTGGCCGGGTCATATGAGATATTGCCACTGTCGTGCGCCTTCTCGAGGCCGCCGATCCGATGGGCAAAGCCGGCTGTTCCGGGCGCAATCCAGTGACGCGCCAAAGTGATTTCATCGCGCAGGAAGGGGTGAAATTCATCTCTCGCCGGCAGATCGCGCGATGGCCTCAGATCGGGAAGCTTTTCAACGTCAGGCAAGATCCACTTCTCGGCCGCGTTGGCAAGATAGGCGTCGGACAATACAATAACCGGCGTCATCGCCTCGACGGCAAGTTTTGTTGCTTCCAGCATCGCGTGGAAGCATTCGCCCGGCGTCGCGGGGGCAAGAACCGGTAGCGGCGCCTCGCCGTGACGCCCAAAGACAGCCATTAGTAAATCAGCCTGTTCGGTCTTTGTCGGCATGCCCGTCGAAGGTCCGGCCCGTTGAACGTCAATGACGACTAAGGGAAGTTCCGCCGCGACAGCAAGTCCCAGGGCTTCGGTCTTGAGGGCCAAGCTCGGTCCCGAGCCTCCGGAAACACCAAGGGCGCCGCCGTAAGATGCGCCGATAGCCGCGCTTATCGCGGCAATCTCGTCCTCGGCCTGGAACGTGCGAATGCCGTTACCAATTTTCGCGAGCGCGTGAAGGAGAGCCGACGCTGGTGTAATCGGATAAGAGCAATAGAAAACCTCAAGACCGGTTAGTGAGGCGGCTGCCACGAGTCCTAGTGCCATTGCCTCCGTACCTGTGACAACTCGATGGGGCGCGCTGGTCTCGGTCGATGATACCGGAGCGTGAATGGCCAACTCCATGGTTTCGCCATAGGCATGACCGGCATCGAGTGCAGCTATATTGGCCGACAGAATCTCCGGAGCTTTCGCAAATTTCCTTCCGATCCACCGTTTCACCGGCTCTCGACTCTGCCCATACAGCCACAATACCAGCCCAAGAACCCAAAAATTCCGGGCCATGAGCGCTTGTTTGCGCCCGACACCCGTTTCCGCGACCGCTTCCAGCGTCCGTTTGCTGATGTCGATAGGGAGAAGTTTGTAGGCATCGAGAGTCGTCTCGCGGGGGTCTGTGTCGTATCCCGCCTTCTTGAATCCGCGCTCATTGAACGTGCTCTCATCGATAATGACCAGGCCGCCAGTCTTAAGTTCTTTGAGATTTGTTTTGAGCGCTGCCGGGTTGAACGCGATGAGAGCGTCCGCAGCATCGCCCTGCGTCAAGACCGCCGCTCCACTGAACTGTATTTGAAAGGCGGAAACGCCAAACGTTGTTCCCGCAGGCGCCCGGATCTCGGCAGGAAAATCGGGAAAGGTAAAGAAGTTGAGCTCCGACTTTGCGGTCGCTCGGACGAATTGCGTGCCAAGAAGTTGCACACCATCACCGGTATCGCCGGCAAAGCGGATTACGACCGGTTGATCCGTTCTATTTGGTCGAAATGTTTTTGAATCAGGTTTGATCTTGTCCAGCATCGTAACTTGTCAATCGTTGCTTGGAGACACTGCGCTATTCCCATTGTCGCGCTCCGTTCCCAAATTCAGCATCGCCAATCAGTCTTCGGCCTCTTGCAATCTTTCTGGTCGGGGTATTCGTTTGTTTGGATCACGAACAACTCACGCTGTTTCCGGCTCCGGAAGGGCGGTCGATATTCCTGTTTTGTAGGCAGGGAAATTACATTCCCGCGAAGACCAGACGAGTGCGTCATATTGATCCGTGGATCCGTTTTTTAGTCAGAGTGACCGCGGCGCGTAACATCCCTGACGGCGCAGAATAGTCTTTGCCAGACGGACCAGGGGTATGACCAACCTACTCTCAATAGCAATACTTCGCTGCAAGGTCTAACCGATAACGACGATGAGCACCATCTCCACCATATCGCAGCTTACCTAGTGGGGCGGGATTACGTTACATTGTCTCATAGATACGCCCATAAACCGTGTCTTCAATATCGTTCCGTTGGTTTTTCGATCAATTAAATGTTGAATCCAGCTGGGAACGTAAAATCATCCACCAGACTTTCTCCAGTGGCGATGCCGATTTGGTGGAGCTCTTGTAGATTGTCTGGCTGAGGGGCGTCGAGTTCGTGTCGGAGCTTAAGCTCTCTCGGCGTGTAATCAAAATTACGACCTAACACATTCACGAGCCAATCACGTTCGAGGCGTGGCGAAATTCGGCGAAATGTGAGTAGTGGATCGTGAAGGATGCGCAAGCCCCGCAAATCCTCAATATTGCCGTTGATGCGAACGGCGCCTGGCGTTTCCGATAGCGCCTGCATCCATGCCAGACCGCTGATCTCAGCGTCTGCGATGATGCTTTGAAGTGCGTCAACCGCCTTTCGCACTGCAAATTGCCGTTTATAGGCGTTGGCGTTGTGTTCTTCCCTCCAGTTTCCGGTTCCAACGGAGAGTACGAAGAGATTGTGTTCTCCGGTTTCCCAGCCAAAGCCGAACGGCGAAAGTCCGCGCCCGTTTCCACCACCATCATAGGCCTTGAGCGTTGTCATTAGGAACAGCTCTTGCGCCGGATTATTGCATGGGCTGGCGCCGCCATCGAGAAACAGTCCAGGCCGGCCAGGATTAATTTCGACATCCACGGCATCAAGATAGTAGGGAGCCGAAGCGCTGGCCTGGACGATGCGGCGCAAGGAATAATCCCGGTTCGGAAGAAAGCGCTCGCCGCGGGCGGCGAATAGATGGGACCAGTGTGGCGAATCCGGATCCCAATATTTGCTCCGTGGATTGTTGGTGAAAACCCAGACGCTGCTCGTGTCTATTCGTTTGGTGATAATTGCAAGTCCAGTTTGGATCAGATCGGAACCGAGAGTCGGATGTCCATTTTGGCTTGAATTTGCCGTTGCAAGATCTTCCCTGCCTCGCTCGCTCAGCAGCATATCGAATATTTCGTCGATTGTTTTGCCGAAAGCGCCGGCATCGAATTTGCAGCTGATATAGAAATGTGACAGCCAACTTCGGCGTCCAAATATTTCCGGGCAAACTTCGAAATAGAGTTTCGCGATCTCATCGACGCTCTTGCCGAAAGCCAGGAGCGTTGCAACGATTGCGCCCGTCGAAGTTCCGCCAATTAGGTCGAAATAGTCCGAAAGGCGGAAGGCTTGTGGATCTGCGCAGCGGCCGGCGAGAATTGTTTCCACGCGTTTGAGGATCCCGAGGGCGATTAGTCCTCTAACCCCGCCGCCATCAAGCGACAGGATCCGCTTTGGTCCTGATTTGGCGAGACGGTGTTCAATGGCGTTTGGCACGATTGTCCTCCTAATTCCAAAGGTCGGGTCTTGAGGCCACCAAACCGGCGACCTCACATTGTCGACGGGCGGGGTTTAAACTGATGCCATTCATTATTCATTATGCCTAGTCTGAGACAATGCTTGAATATTCCACAGATTAATTGGAGCTGGATCTGGGCGGCGGTGGGAAAGTACGGAGCCCGTGGCGACGAAACAAAAAATAGTGATTGGCGTAACCGGACACCGACATGTCGATCGCCAGGACCGCAAGCTAAAAGCCTTGATTCGCAACGAGTGTCGGACATTGGCGCGGACGCATGCGGGAAACCCGTTCGTAATCCTTTCCGGTCTGGCCGAAGGTGCTGATCGAATGGTCGCTCGTATTGCGATGTCCGAGCTCGACGCGGCACTTATTGCGGTGCTGCCTGTGCCACGGGAAAGTTTTGTCATGGATTTCGGAGATGCCGGTTCGCGGAGAGAGTTTACGATGCTTTTGAACCGTTCCGATCATGTCATCACCGCGCCTCTCCTAACTAAGCGGGCCTGGAAATCCTATACGCCGTCGCGAGATCGCCAATACGCGTGGGAAGGGTCTTTCCTCGCGCGACAGAGCAAAATCTTGATTGCCGTTTGGGATGGGGCAGACTCAAAAGGGCTTGGCGGCACGGGCGATGTTGTTCGATGGTTCAAGCGCGGCCGAACGCCAACAGCCTATCTCCATGGTAGCGCCCTAAGAGCTCGGTCCGCAGCCCTAGCTCCGCGGCGACTGTCCGCAAAACGGCGAGCGCTTCTTCATATACATCCAAACGCCTACGATTTGGAAAAGTACAAATTTTAGCTGTCTGCCGCAAAGCCCAAGTGGTGATCACCCGTGCGTTGATTTGGGGGCGAAGCTGATCACCGTCCGGCGGAGGCGCCGTCCTAGAGCCGTTGGGTATTTCTTTTAGCCTGGTTTCGCTGAATCGAAGTCGAGCAAGCGCTGATCGAGTTTTGGAATTAAATCCTTCAGTTCGATCCATTCCCGGTGCTCGGCGGATATTTGGTCATTCACGACGGTTGCGAATTGCAGAACGCCGTCCCGATCTCCCCTAACGGCACTTTCGCGTGCATTATCGAGGCCTCTTTCGCGCAGATATGCCAATTTCTCATAGGTTGATTGGTAGCGGGCGGCGTTGCGATCATTCATATCCATCAGCGATATGTCGTACATGACGCCGTAAATCGCGGAAGCGACGGTCGCGAGCGCGATAAACCCTTTCCGGGAAAGTTCATCAATCCATGGAACGGTTCCAAATATTG
>CAYWBS010000001.1:0-23597 GCA_964456215.1 uncultured Hyphomicrobiaceae bacterium | reverse complement strand
CTCAGCAGGCTAACCAAGATGCAGCCGGACCCGGTGCCAATATCGAGGACCTTCAAACCCTCCGGATTGGTTCCGTGTCTGCGGGCGATCTTCAATGCCGTCTCTACGACTAGTTCCGTATCCGGGCGGGGATCGAGCGTCTCCCCCACGACGGCAAATGGCAGACTCCAGAACTCCCGTCGACCAATGATGCGGGAGATCGGTTCGCGCCTCAGCCGCCGGTCAACCAGCATGCCGAGCTCCACGAGCTCCGGCGCGGAAAGCTGATACGTTTGCTCGGCAACGTAAGCCTCATGGCTAATCCCGCAGGCGTGGCAAATGAGAAGTCGGGCGTCCAGTTCCGGTGCTGGAATGCCGGCGCGGCGCAATGTCCCGGAAGCGCGGCGGTAGATCCGGCGCAGCTCACGGGTGGATTTGTCTTCAGCTCGGACAAAGCTCCGATCAACACATGACATTACGAGCCTCTGTGACGTTTCAGAAATGGGATCAGGCAACTGCCTGCGCATTCATGGCCGCGAGTTGATTGGCCTGATGCTGCGTAATGAGCGGATCAATCAACTCATCAAGTGCTTCACCGGCCAATATCTGGTCGAGCATATGGAGCGTAAGACTTATCCGGTGGTCCGTCACCCGTCCTTGAGGAAAATTATATGTTCTGACCCGTTGCGAACGGTCGCCGGACCCGACCTGACCCCGCCGGTCCGCCGCCCGTTCCTCAGCCTGTTTCTGCCGCTCCATTTCGTATAGCCGCGCACGAAGCACCTTCATCGCCTTGGCCTTGTTCTTGTGCTGGGACTTCTCGTCCTGCTGGCTGACGACGATTCCCGTCGGAATATGGGTAATTCGGACGGCGCTGTCGGTGGTGTTGACCGATTGACCACCCGGTCCGCTGGCGCGGAACACGTCAATTCTCAGGTCCTTTTCTTCAATGTTGACGTCAACGTCTTCGGCTTCCGGCAGAACGGCGACAGTGGCAGCGGAAGTGTGAATGCGGCCGCTGGACTCAGTTTCCGGCACGCGCTGTACGCGATGAACGCCCGATTCATATTTCAGCCGGGCGTATACGCCCTTACCGCTGATGTTTGCGATGATCTCCTTATAGCCGCCAAGCGCCGACTCGTTTTCGGAGAGGATCTGCACCCGCCATCCCTTGGTATCGGCGTAACGGTGATACATACGGAATAAATCGCCGGCGAAGAGCGCTGCCTCATCTCCGCCGGTTCCGGCCCGGATTTCGACTATGACGTTCTTGGAATCCGCGACATCCTTGGGCAGAAGCAGGACGCTGATTTCCTTTTCAAGATCCGCGATTTTTGGCCGCAGCGCTTCAAGGTCGCTATTGGCGAGCTCCTTCAGCGCCTCGTCGGAGTCCGCGTCGTTCAATATTTCCAGCAAATCCCGCCGCTCGGCTTCGGCGTTTCTGAGCTTCCGAATAACCGCGACGACGGGATCGAGTTCGGCAAACTCCCGGGACAAAGTGACAAAATCGTCCTGTCCCCGGCCGGATGCGAGCTTGTTTTGGATGATCTGCCAGCGATCAATCAGCAGATCCAGTTTTTGTGACGGAAGCGCGGACATGGTTTCAGGTGCAATGCCAGTTGGAACCCTGCTTCAAGTTGGCCATGATGTGATGGTTTTTATTGGGCCGGTCAAGATCCTGAATTATGAACCCCCAAGTTTCGAGGATGGAAATCCCCCCTTCGCCATCGTCCTCCAATAGGGTGGCAAGGGGGGCGGTTGGAATTCACCCAGCTGGAGAAAAGGTCCTCAAGCGATGCCCGCCCCTCGCAAAGCAAGACTAATATGGCCGCCTTATATGACGATTCCGTTTTCGGACGCGTAGTCAAGGAGCAGCGGTCTCAGGCTTTTCTCTGTCTGTCCCAACGCAGCCAACAGCATTCTCTCAAGATGGGTTGCATCGAGGTTCAATATCATTTCCTTGACCGGACCGATCGCTGCCGGCGCCATCGAAATCGAGCGGAATCCGAGGCCGATCAGGGCCATCGCCTCGATAGGCTTGCTCGCCATCTCACCACAAAGTGTCAAAGGGACATTGTGCCGGGCTGCCGCTTCGACAATGTGCCGGAGTGCGCTGAGCACGGCGGGGTTCAGTGGATCATAACGGTCAGCAACCCTGATATTGGTCCTGTCCGCCGCAAACATAAACTGTAAGAGGTCGTTGCTGCCGACCGAAATAAAATCGACATTGGGAAGCAACAGATCCAATTGCCAGAGAATGGACGGCACTTCGATCATGGCGCCAAGCTGGACAGACTTTGGCTGCGCCCGTTTATGGACGGTCAGCAGCGCGCGCTCTTTGTCCAACAAATCCCTGGCGGCATTGAATTCGGACATATCGGCGATCATCGGCAGCATAACTCTGAGGTTGCGGTCCTCACTTGCCCTCAGAAGCGCGCGAATCTGCGTTCGAAGCAAACCCGGACGGTCCAGCGCCATGCGCATGGCACGCCATCCCATCGCCGGGTTCTCCTCATGGTCATGGCGCAGATATGGCAGGACTTTATCACCGCCGATATCGAGGGAACGAAAAACGACCGGGCGGGCGTGGGCCCCGTCGATAATGGATTTATAGGTTTCCACTTGCTGATTGAGCCGCGGAAAGGTGGATGCAATCATGAACTGCAGCTCGGTGCGGAACAGACCGATGCCTTCTGCGCCCGATTCGTCGAGATGGGGAAGGTCGACAAGAAGGCCGGCATTAATCAACAAATTAATCTTGCGGCCATCTTTGGTTATTGCCGGCTTGTCTCTAAGGCGTGCAAACTGCTTCTGCCGTTCCGCCCTGAGATGAATCTTGTCGGTATAGGCATCGACGATCTCTTGGGACGGGCGGCAATGAAATTCCCCGGATTCCGCGTCGACGATCACGGTGTCGCCGGGATCGACCTGGTCGATCGCCCCTTGCACCATGCCGAGCGCTGGGATGTCGAGGGCCCGCGCGACAATGGCCACGTGGCTGGACGGACCGCCTTCTTCCAGCACGAGCCCTTTGAGCCGCGTGCGATCATAGTCGAGAAGCTCAGCCGGCCCCATATTGTGGGCGACAAGGATGGCATCTTCCGGAAGGCTTTCAACAGCCGCCGTCCCCGCCGCGCCTGATAAAACGCGAAGGAGACGATGCGACAAATCTTCCAGATCTTGCAGCCGCTCGCGAAGATAAGGGTCTCGCTGCCTCAGCATGCGCGCGCGGGTGGCCGTCTGCACGCGCTTGACGGCCGCCTCCGCCGTTAGTCCCGTGGCAACGGCCTCCGTCAGGCGTCGCCGCCAGCCCCGGTCCTGGGAGAACATGCGATAGGCTTCGAGCACATCCCTGTGCTCTCCCGCCGGCGCCAAGTCACGCCTTGAAAGTAATGAATCGATCGTATCGGTGAGCTCATCGATCGCACCATTGATGCGCCGGATTTCGGCGTTGACATTCTCCGCAATCAATTTTGTCGGCAGGATTCGCGGCTCATGTAGGACAACATGGCCGAGAGCGATCCCGTCCGATAGCACGATTCCGTCAATCTTGACCGAACGGGTGCGCTGCAGCGCTTGGGCAACGCCTGGGGCAGCACTTATCTCACTTGAAGAAATCAGCTCGGCAATGACCATTGCCGTGGTTTGCAGGGCTTCGACTTCCTCTTCGCTATAATGCCTGAGCGCACGGTTTTGAACCGTCAATACGCCGACTGTCTGGCCACCCCGGAGTATCGGTACGCCGAGGAAGGAATGATAGGGGTCCTCGCCGGTTTCCGGCCGGTATGAGAAGGAGGGATGCTTTGGGGCGTCTGTCAGGTTCAGGGGCTGGGCAAGCTCCGCGATGAGTCCGACGAGACCCTCGCCACGAGCAAGGTGCGTGTTATGAACAGCGTTGGGATTGAGACCCTCGATAGCGAAAAGTTCAAGTGAATTGTCCTGGCGGCGCAGATAAATCGATGAGACCTCGGCCACCATATTGGCCGCGATCTCGACCACTATCCTGTCGAGCCGTTTTTGCGGACTTTCCGGCCGCGCCATTATTTCGCGCAACCGTCGCAACAAGATCCGGGGAGCGCCGATCGACGTCGCCATAAAGCGTTCTCCTAGCCCTCGATATCGCGGCGCACGGAACGGAAAAATCTCAATTGAAAGAGGTCACGATGCCGTGCAAACACTAGGCATCCAGCTCATAAAGCGTATGCAATGTTCTCACCGCCAACTCCGTATATGCCGCATCGATAAGAATACTTATCTTGATTTCGGAGGTTGTTATGGCTTCGATATTAATTCCTTTTTCAGCCAGAGCCTTAAACATTTTCGCGGCAACGCCGGCATGGCTCCGCATACCGACGCCTATCACGGATATTTTTACAACGTCCCTCGAACCGCGCAGTTCCGAATAGCCGATCTTGTCTTTTGCTCCCTCAACCACCCTCAACGTTTTTTCGAGTTCGGCGTCCTGAACCGTAAACGTCATATCCGTATACCGTCCGTCCTCGGAAACATTCTGCACGATCATATCGACATTTATACCAGCCTCCGCCAATGGCCCGAAAACGCTTGCCGCAACGCCCGGCTTGTCGGCGACTTTTAGCAGGGTCACCTTTGCTTCGTCTTTCGTATAGGCGATGCCGCTGACAACTTCCTGTTCCAAAATCTCATCCTCGTCGCATACGATCGTGCCGGAGTGCCGTTCATTTTGGTCATCCTGCCCCGCGGGCAGACAGTTCCCGGGAGAATCGAAACTTGACCGGACATGAAGCCGGACTTTGCGGATCATGGCCAGTTCGACCGAGCGCGTTTGCAGCACCTTGGCGCCCAGAGACGCCATTTCCAGCATTTCCTCGTATGAAATGCGGTTGAGCCTTCTGGCCTTGGGTACGATCCTTGGATCCGTGGTGTAAACGCCATCAACGTCCGTGTAAATATCGCATCGGTCGGCATTCAGCGCAGCGGCAATCGCCACGGCGCTGGTGTCCGATCCGCCGCGGCCAAGCGTAGCGATACGGTTCGCCGAGGAAACACCCTGAAAACCGGAAATCACGGCGACCTCTCCCTCGTCAAGCCGGCGTTTGATTTCAGCCACCGCGATGTGGTTGATCCGCGCCGCGCCGTGAACGCCGTTTGTGGTCAGCGGAATTTGCCAGCCTTGCCACGAACGCGCCGGCACGCCCATCGACTGCAGGACAATCGCCAGCAGCCCCGACGTTACCTGTTCGCCAGAGGAAACGACTGTATCATATTCCCGCGCATCATGGATCGGCGACGCCTCGCGGGCCCATTTGACGAGCTGATTCGTGTGTCCGGCCATTGCCGAGACGACGATCGCGCAGCGGTTACCGGCGTCGGTCTCCCGCTTGACATGGGCGGCGGCATTGCGGATGCGGTCGATATCGGCAACCGAGGTTCCTCCAAATTTCATGACCAGAAGGACCATCATTCTCTTCCACGCCGCACAACGCCGCCGGCGCATTAACTATCTGGGAAACCGAAAAGATAGGCAGATCCGCGCTCCGGATCGCCGACGCATATTCATAATCCCTCGACATCAGGCCTGCAATATAAGCGACGGTCAACCCTTGACAAGCCCGACAGGGACCGGGCCTATGGATTCATGTCTGATGCGGATTTTAAAACCGGTCTCGGGAACTTCGACCAGACGGAGATCGCACGGTTTTCGGCGCTTGCATCCGAATGGTGGGACCCGAACGGCAAATTCCGCGCGTTGCATGAAATTGCACCTCTGCGGCTATCTTATATACGCGACCGCATCTGCCATCATTACGGCCGCGATGCAAGCGCCCATCGATGCCTCAAAGGCCTTCATATCCTCGATATAGGTTGCGGCGGCGGCCTCATCGCCGAACCGATCGCCCGGCTTGGCGCGAGCGTAACGGCGATCGATCCCGGAACCGACGGCATTCAGGCGGCGCGGCTCCATGCCGAACGCCAAAGCCTCAGTATCGATTACCGCGTCGCCGAGCCGCGGCAATTGGCGGACGGCAAAGCGGTTTTTGACGCGGTCCTCTGCCTCGAAGTCGTCGAGCATGTTCCCGACATGGCAATCCTGGTGAAGACCTGCTCCGAACTTACGAAGGAAGCGGGACTTGCGGTATTCTCGACGATCAACCGGACGCTCAAGGCCTTCGCGTTGGCGATTATCGGCGCGGAGTATCTCTTGAGATGGCTGCCGGTCGGGACCCATTCCTGGGATCGGTTTGTTACGCCGGATGAGTTGCGGGCGGCAGCGGCCGAGGCCGGATTGGAGGCGACGGATTTGAGAGGGATGATTTTCAATCCTCTTACCGGCGACTGGCAACTGTCGGCAGATACGGACGTCAACTATTTCGCGACGGCAGTACGGCGGGGAGGCGAACGGCCGTCAGATCGTGTCTCGCCGACACTGCATCCCTAACCCTTACCATACGTTATCGCATTTTTGGTCTGTTTGGCGCGGCGCGGGCTTAATTCTGATCCTCAGGCAGCTGCGGAAGGTGATGGCATTCAATCCCTTCCTCATGAAGGTCCCTTACCTCCTTCAGCGTGGCCTCGCCGTAAACGCCGCGCGGCTCACTTTCCTGGTAATGGATTTTTCGCGCTTCATCGGCAAAACGGTCGCCGACATATTCCGCGTTTGTCTCGATATAGTCGCGAATTCTTCGCGTCATATTTAGGACAGTCTTCTGGTCCTGATTGTTTTCGAGTTGCGCCGGCCTCCGCGATCGCACCATCGAAATATTCGGCGCCATCGGCGCTTTCGACACGTGCGGCGTTCCACAAAACGGACAGCTTATCTGGCCTTGCGCGGCCTGCTCGTCAAATGCGTCGCTGCCGGGAAACCAGGCATCAAAGGAATGGCCGTGCTCGCAGCTTAGGTTGTAGCGGATCATGATGCTGCCTTCATTTTTTTGCTTTGTTCGAAAATCTCGGGAAGAAACTCCCGGTCATGCGGAAGGGATGGAATTCGCCGCCGCGCCTTTTCCACTTCCGCAAGGTCGATATCGGCGAAAATGACGCCGGGTTCCGCGCCGGCTTCGGCGATAATATCGCCCCAGGGTGAAACGATGAGGCTGTGGCCATAGGTGGCGCGTCCACATTCGTGATCTCCGCCCTGCGCCGCCGCGAAGACAAAGCAACCTGTCTCAATGGCGCGGGCGCGCAGCAGAACGTGCCAATGCGCTTCGCCCGTCTGCTTCGTGAAAGCCGAGGGAACCGTAATCATCTCCGCGCCCTGCCGGGCAAGCATGCGATAAAGTTGGGGGAAGCGCAGATCATAGCAGATCGTCAGGCCGAGCCGGCCCCAGGGCAGATCCGCCAAAACGGCTTTCTCTCCCGGCTGATAGTTCTTGGACTCGCGATAGGATTCGCCATTCGGCAGGTCGACATCGAACATATGAATCTTGTCATAGCGCGCTTCGATCTCGCCGGCGGGTGAAAAGAGAAATGAGCGGTTCGCGATCTTGCTTTCGCTTATGGAAACGGGCATGCCGCCAATGTGAAGCCAGACGCCCAGCTTCTCAGCGCATGTGCGGAATGCATCGAGAGCGGGGTTGTCGGCTTCAGGCATGACTTTCTCGAAAAGCAATTTGCTCTTGAGTTCCATCAGGGTCGTGTTTTCGGGCGTCAGGATATAGTCCGCTCCGGCGCGGCCGGCCTCTTCAATGAGTTTCAAAGCCGCTTCGACATTCGCCGCAACGCTCCGTGTCGAGCGAAGCTGAATGACGGCTGAGCGAAAGCGCTTTTCGTTGCCCATTGTCTCTGCCCCAATCGCGTCGTCCGGCGCTGCCGGGACATTCCGGACAAGACAAGCACGTTCGCCGCGCGCTTACCCCAATCCGGAGAACTTCGGCAGGAGCCTGTTTGTCTCTCTAAAACATATATTCGCGGAACCGGGCGAATACTACAAGTGCGCTCAACGATAGATTGTCCGAATTTATCGTTACGAAAGGGTTAGAAACCGGGAATCGTCAGGCTCTGTCGCGGCGGATTTGGGTCTAGACATCGGCGGCCATCGGATCGGTGACTCGTGCAAGAGCGAGAACATCGACCCGCAAAGCGCCGGCTCTCAACAGGGCGCGTGCGCAGGCTTCCGCCGTTGCCCCCGTGGTGATCACATCGTCCACCAATAGCATGTTGCGGCCGGCGACCTTTGCCAAGGAACGTCGAGGCACCCGAAAGGCGCCGGCGACGTTTTTCCGCCGCTGACGGATCGAAAGTCCGATCTGGCTTCGCGTCGGCCGCGGCCGGACGAGCGCCAGGGCATCCCAGTCGATCCCGGAAAGACGCGACATCGCGCGCGCCAGAATGGCGGATTGATTAAACCGTCGCGTCCACAGCCGCCATCGGTAGAGCGGCACCGGAACGATAAGATCGGCATCGCCCAGCAGGTCGGAACCGGCCTGCACCAGCCAGCGTCCGAACATGGCAACGCCCTCATGCCGGTCGCCATATTTCAGCCGGTGCACGAGCTCGCGCAGGATGCCGTCATAGCGCGCGACCGCCCGGGCGCGGTTGTAGACGGGCGGATTGGCGAGCGCCGCAGCCGACAGCATTATGCCGCCCGTATCATAGGGCAGGGGAATGCCGAGCCGGTCACAGAGTGGCGGCGCGATAAAATCAATCTGTTGCCAACAGGAGGCACAAAGAACGCCATGCTGGTCCGTCGGCGTCCGGCAGTAAACGCAAAGGGGCGGCAGAAAGAAGTCGCCGGCGCCATGCAGCAGACGGCGTAGCCGGTTTTGAAGTCCGGCGGTCCTCGTGCTAGCGTGTTGGCCGAAAGCCGTTTCCGTCATTTAGACGTTCACCTTTTGCAAACCGGACCCCTTCAATGGCAAAAGAGTGTATCCTGGCTGAAAGTTCAACGCATCGTCGATCGGGAGTGCTGTGGAACTCTTTGACCGGCAATTGCATGTGCACCGCCGAAACCGCGTTGCCGCAACGCCGCAAAC
Organism: uncultured Hyphomicrobiaceae bacterium; assembly: GCA_964456215.1. Lineage (GTDB taxonomy): Bacteria > Pseudomonadota > Alphaproteobacteria > Rhizobiales > BFAS01 > MnTg02. Next base: position 14,667 of record CAYWBS010000001.1, on the reverse strand, counting down.
TTATGACTTCCTGCTTAAGCGGGCGGCCGAGGATATATGCGAGCGCCTGGAGGCGATCTTAAGGGATTTTCCTCTGGCGCTTAATCTCGGTGCGCATCATGGCATCGTCAGCCGGGCGCTTAGGGCGGCGAATGTAAAGATCGTCATCTCCGCCGACAGCTCGCCGCTGCTTCTGGCGCAATGCGAGGTTCCGCGCGTTTTATGTGATGAGGAGTTCCTGCCTTTCCGGGATGGTTCCATCGATCTCGTCGTCTCCGCGCTTGCCCTGCAATTCGTCAATGATCTGCCGGGCGCACTCATTCAGATCCGGCGCGCCCTGAAGCCCGACGGGCTCTTTATGGCGACACTCGCCGGAGGACAGACATTGTTCGAACTGCGTGAAGCGTTGCTGACCGCCGAAGAGGAGATCGAGGGCGGTGCCAGTCCGCGCGTTCTGCCTTTCGCCGACGTTCGCGAATGCGGCGGATTGCTGCAGCGCGCCGGGTTTGCCCTGCCGGTCGCCGATAGCGAAATGGTCAAGGTGACGTACAAGTCACTTGTCGATCTGATGCGCGATCTGCGAGGCATGGGAGCGACGAACATCCTGAAGGCGCGGACCAGGCGGCCATTGAAGCGGGCGACGCTGGCACGCGCCGCCAAAGTATACAGCGAAAAATTCGCCGCAAAGGGCGGCCGCATCGAGGCGACGTTTGAGCTGATTACGCTGACCGGCTGGGCGCCCGACGAAAGCCAGCCAAAGCCGCTCAGGCCGGGCTCTGCTCATGCCCGGCTGGCGGATGCCTTGGGCGCGGAGGAACTGCCCGCGGGCGAAAAGGTTCCAATTCCGAGGAGGGGCGCAGCAGACTAGAGCCTGGTTGGTCGGAATAGGCTTCAGGCGCTGGAACGAGCCTTTCGCGGAGATGCGAAATACTTCTCGTTGATCTCACGCGCAGGAAGAGCCGGGCTAAAGAGAAATCCCTGCATTTGCGTATACCCGGCGGCCCTGACGCGAGCGCATTGCTCTTCGGTTTCCACGCCTTCCGCGGTCGTCACCATGCCGAGGCTTTTGCTGAGACTCGCGACCGCATTGACGATCGCCGTTGCATCACCGGTTTCGGACAAATCATTTAGAAAGGAGCCGTCAAGCTTGATCTTGTCGAACGGGAAACTGCGCAAATAACTTAGCGACGAATAGCCGGTTCCAAAGTCATCCATTGCAATTCTGACCCCCATATCGCGCAATTGATGAAGCTTCTTGAGCGTACTCTCGGTGTTCTCAAGGAGGGCGTTCTCAGTGATTTCGATTTCAAGCCGGCCCGCGGCAATTCCCGATTCCGCCAGCGCCTTGAAAACGACGCCCACGAGGTCCTGGCTTTTGAATTGCGCCGGCGAGAGATTGACAGCGACGGTCACATGTGGGGGCCAGTTCGCCGCGTCGTTGCAAGCCTTGCGGATGACCCAGTCGCCCAAGGGCATGATCAGTCCGATTTCCTCGGCAAGCGGAACAAACTCAGAAGCCGGTACATTGCCGCCATCGGCGTGCGGCCACCTGAGCAGCGCTTCAAACCCGGTGACATCGCCCGTTTCCGAGTCAATGAGGGGCTGATAGTGGACCTCGAATTCCTTATGTTCCAAGGCTCTGCGCAAATCTCGCTCCAGCCGGCATCTGGCCTGCATGTGCGCATCCATTTCCGGTTCGAAGAACCGGTAGACCCCACGTCCGTCGTCTTTTGCCCGGTAAAGCGCCATGTCCGCGTTCTTAATCAATTGATCGGGATTTAAGCCATCGTCAGGCGCAATGGTAATCCCGACACTCGCGCTGACAATGACTTGATGGTCCCCCAGATTGATGGGTTCGGAGAGCAACTGACAGAGGCGGGATGCAAGAACGGTCGCATCATTCGGCAGATTGTCGGAAACCTGCAAGACCGCGAACTCGTCGCCGCCCAGCCTGGCAACAGTGTCCTTTTTTCGCAGGCAGCCTAAAATTCTATTGCCGACCTCCTTCAAGAGTTCGTCCCCGAAGGAATGCCCCAAAGTGTCGTTTACATTCTTGAAGCGGTCCAAGTCCATGCAAAGGAGAGCGAACTTGACGCCGCCCTCCGCCGACGAAACGGCTTCTTTGATCCGCTCTTGCAGCAACAATCTGTTCGGGAGTCCGGTCAGTGCATCGTGGTGAGCCATATGGGCGAGTTCTTCCTGAACTTTCTGAAGCTCGGTAATGTCCTCGTGAGTGGCGAGCCATCCGCCGTCCGCTCGTGGCTCGTGAACAATTGCAATTACGCGCGAGTTCTTCAGCCTCTGGATTTTTGTGGATCGCTTGCGCTCTTCTACCGCGGCCAGCCTTTCCCAAATGTAGGACTCCGGGTCATCGCCCGAATAGATACCTGTCTTGATCCGGTGTTCGATTATCTTGCGAAAATGCGTTCCACGTTCCGACAGGCTGGAAGGGAGATCGTACATTTCCAGGTAACGTCTGTTGCACACGATCAGACGCTTTTCCCTGTCAAACATGCACAACCCTTGCGACATGGTTTCAAGGGAGTCGTTAAAACGTTCATTTTGGGCCGTCAGCTCTTCGTCCCGCTTTCGCAGTTCGGACATCGCTTCCAGGGCGCGGTTTCTTTCGAGCCTCGCATTCTCAAGATTGGATTCGGCTGCTTTCAAGGCGTCGAGATAGTCTTGCGAGTGCGATGCTTCTGACAGGATGCACCTTGCCCGGTAGGCTGCCGCGGAGAGCGCTGCCGTCAGCGCCGTCAACGCCACGAGCCTTTCGATCTCCGCGCCAATCAAAATCTTGTGCGAGGTGAGATATGTCACATAATCGTGTGTAACGGCCGCGGCACCGTCCAACGTTATGGACATTAGCGTCATCAGTGACCAACCGACGATCGCTGCAATTCCGGCTACAGCGATTGATCGCGGATGAAACCGCAGACAGCGGAGCGCGATCAGGACCGAAAGGAGAATGACAGAGGGCGCCTTAAGAGAACCGCCTGCAGGATGATCATAGGCGAATTGATAGCTCCAAATGAGGAGCAGAAATATTCCAAAATCAGCGACGGTGAGCAGATCCAGGCGCCGTTCCGGAATGTCTCCGCCTCTGACCAGGACATAGCGAAAAACGGACGACCCGACCAGCGCCGCAAGGGTGATCACCACCCAGATATTATCGGTTTGGAAACCATTTCTTGATTGCGCAATTAGGTGCAACGCCAGCACGAAACTTGCTATTCCCGCTTGCCCAACCGCAATTAACTTTTCGCCCTGGGTGTCGTGCGCGCGCAGCCTATCCTTAAGCCGATCGCTGGAAGGCGCCAGCTTTGGGGGACGTTGGGTCCGAGATCGATCTCTTATAAATAGGGCAAACCCACGGGCTATCTTTTCAGGCCACAGCATGCTTTTTACTCTCAATACTATGTTCGCTTCGCAAATATTGGAGAAATTTTAGACTGGATAATAATCAAAAACTGGAAGGATAAGGTTAATGAGGATCGAAATATGTTGCTTCCGGTTCTGGCAGTTCACAAAGCATGCAAATCGCCCAGCGTTGAACTTCCGGGTCGGCTTTGCCCATTGGCGCCTGGCATCGGACCGGAATGAGCTCGGTCCTTCACAAATTGGATTTTGCTGCTGTTTCCCGGGGGAACCAATTACCGTGGCGCTGCCGTAAGGCACATGTAAACAATTTCAGCGCCAAAGGTGGAGTCGATGATGGATATTGCCGGACTCGTTTATACTGCCTCGACCTGGGTCGTTCCCGTTTTGCTGGCGATTACGTTCCATGAGGCGGCTCATGGATACGCTGCCTGGCGGCTCGGCGACAATACCGCGTATAATCAGGGCCGGGTGAGTTTTAATCCATTAAAACACGTGGATCCGTTCGGGACCGTGCTGTTGCCGGCTCTGCTTCTTATCATGAGAGCGCCGTTCCTGTTCGGCTGGGCCAAACCGGTGCCCGTTGACTTTGCAAGGCTCGGCCATCCCCGAAGAGACATGGTGATTGTGGCGGCGGTGGGTCCCGGGATCAATCTGGCGCTCGCCGCGCTCTCGGCATTTCTATTCCGCGCCCTTTGGCTTTTGCCGGGTCCGGCGCAACTGTGGAGCGGGCAAATGCTTTATAATTCGGTCGTCCTCAATTTGGTGCTGGCGGTCTTCAACATGCTGCCCTTGCCGCCGCTGGATGGCGGCCGTGTCGCCGTGGGGTTGTTGCCCGATGTCCTGGCGCGCCCGCTGGCGCGATTGGAACCCTACGGCATGCTGATTTTAATCGGCATCATCTTCATTCTGCCCATGGCCGGCGCCCAGCTCGGCATCGGTCTGGATATATTCCATTGGGCGGTTTCGACGCCGGTCGCCTGGCTGCTACCGTTCTTCAGGGCAATAGCGGGGCTCGGCTAAGCGGCGAAATGCGTGGTTGGTCCGATCAAAGGCGAACCGCCATGGACCGCTCAGCCGTTTTCGCCTAGCAAAAAGGGCTTTTCCTGGCCCACGCGATCCCTTAGAAATTGCGGCGACCACCGAGCCTGAAAGAAAATCTGCCGCACGGACCCAAATCATGGCAACCATCGACATCAAAACCGAAATCACCGGGCTTGTAGCGAAAATACTGGTTCAGCCGGGCAATAAGGTCGCCGAGGAGCAGCCGTTGATTATGCTCGAATCGATGAAGATGGAGATCCCGATATCCGCCCCGGAAGACGGGACTGTCGCGGAAATTCTCGTCGAGGAAAAGATGACCGTAAGCGAGGGATCCGTCGTCGCAAGGCTCAAGGTGTGAGGCTTGGAGCGCTTGCCGGCGCTTCAGAACCATTCTGATGGGCGATGGCTGAGCGGTGAAAGGGCGCAGAACTCCGTTTCAGGATATGTCGGCGCGGAAACATTCAAATACGCGCATCGCCGCCAGCACCTGGCCGGCTTCCAGCAGTTCGTCATAGACCGGAATGCCCGCTTCCAGCGCCCGGCCTCGATAGGTTCTTCGCGCATCATCGAGCTCCGCAGAGCCATCGACCCTGAGTGTAAGGACAAAATGGGCTTTGCCGGGGTACTTCCGCCGGACGTTCACGGCGGCGGTCAACAGATTGTCGACGGGGTCGGTATTACCCCGACCCACGAAAGCCGCAAGGTTGAGATGCATAACGACGGCGTCCGGGAGTGCGGAATTATAAATAATCTCCAATATCTCGTTGGCGACTTCTCCGTTTCGTTCCTGCAGGGTTCTGACCGGCGCATCGATTGGGTTGGTGACACTGGTCCCCGGAGGCAGATCCATCGCCGCAAGCTTGCTGCGGGTTCCGGAGCCGAACGGTCTGACTTCGAGACCGAGATCGGCGAAGGTGTCGACCGCCAGGACACCTGTGCCGCCGCCATTGCCAAAGAGTGCTACGTCGCGTGTCGGCCGGTCATGGCGCGGCGTGAGGAACTGGAAGGCGAGCAGCACATTGATGAATTCGTCGATGGTTCTGACGCGCACGCATCCGGTCTGCCGGGCAAGCGCCTCCCAGCCGCGTTCGTCTCCGGAGAGCGCGCCCGTGTGTGACAGGGCGGCCGCCCGGCCAAGCCGTGATCTGCCGCCAATCAATAGCACGGCCGGTTTGGCGGCTTGTGCCCGGCGCAGCAACTCGAAGAATCGCCGGCCGTCTTTCACGTCCTCGAGATAAAGACCGATAACCTTGGTTTGCGGGTCTTCGAGAAAGTACTCGAGAAAATCGGCCGGGCCGAGATCGGCACTGTTGCCAATGGTCACGAGGCCGCTGAATCTCACGCCTTTCCATTGACCACGTTTGATGATGTCGGTTCCCAGCCCGCCGCTCTGGGAAATGACGCCGACGGCGCCGGTATCGGTGGGCGCGTCCATGGGAAATGTAACGCCCCCTCGTGGCGAATAAAGGCCGAGACAATTCGGCCCGACCAACCGGCAACCGGCGGTGTGCGCCTGGCGCACCAATTCCCGCTCCAAGGCGCGCCCTTCTTCGACTTCGCCAAAGCCGCTAGAAATGATTTGGGCAAATTTCACGTTCCCCCTGACGGCGCCAAGCAGGCCGGGTATCTGCCCGGCTCCGACCGCGACATAGGCATAGTCGACCGGCGCCGGCGTTTCGGCGAGGGCGGGGCTCGCCGAGAGACCTTCGACTTCCGCCGCTTCAGGATGAATGGGATAGATCTTGCCCTTGTAGCCGAACGCCTTCAGGCGCCGAATGAAAGTATTGGCGATGGTGGTCGTGCGGGTCGAGGCGCCGACGACGGCCACGGTTTTTGGCATGAAGAAGGGGGCGAAAAATTCCAGGGCGGACTGCTTTTCACCCGGCGGCGCGCTGTTATCACTTGCCGGTTGATCGGTTGTCCCGGCGAGCAGGAAGCGCGCGTCAACGGCGACGGCGCCGGATATTCCGGCAATCAACGGATTTATATCGATTTCGGCAAAGTCCGCGCCGAAATCCATCAATAATCCGTCCTCGCCTCCGATCTTCAAGAGGCAGTCGACAATTGCGTCGAGAGAAGCTTTATCCCCTCCGCGTGCGCCTTCCACAAGCGGCTTGCCCTTGAGCTCGCCGAGCATCTGCCGCGCGTCACGCTCCGTGATCGGGCAAATCCGGAATGAAACATCCTCCAGGATTTCGACGAATATTCCGCCAAGCCCAACCATGATAAGCGGACCAAATCGCGGATCAGAGACGGAGCCGATGATCAGCTCGTGGCCGGCCGGTGCCATCTCCTCGACCAAATAGCCATCAATCTTCGCCGCACGGAACGCCGGCCGCCGCGCCATGTCTTGGACCGCCTGTCGGACGTCCTCGACGCTGTCAAGGCCGAGAGCGACGCCGCCCGCATCGCTCTTGTGCACAATGTCCTGAGACATAACCTTGACTGCCAATGGCGGCGTCAGTCCGGCAACGTCTGAGGCGTCATTTATATCGGAAAGTATGACGGATCTCGGAACGCTGAGCCCATAGGCGGCGAGAAGCGCTTTGCCATCCGCTTCGCTGAGCGCCATGCGCCCGGCCGTGCGGGTCCGGGTAATGATTAATCTTGCGCGTGATTTGAGATCGGTCATCAGCCGCCTAATAACTCGTCGGCCAGTTGTGCATCAGGTGCTGGCCGACGCCGCCCGTGCGGCGCAGCCGGTAGATGTCAAGCATGCGGATCAGATGGTCGCGGGTCTCCTGCGGTTTGACGATGTTCTGTGCCGAATAAATCGTGGCCATATCCCAAATCTCGATGTCTTTTTGAATATGGGCGAGGGCTTCCTCAAAGCCGTCATCGCCGGGACTCAGACCGTGCACGATGCTCGTCGCGAATACGGGGTCCATAAAGCTGACTTCCGCGCTTGGCCAGGCGATCATTTCGTCATTGTGGCGCCCGCCGCCCATGGCCACATAGGCGCGCCCATACGCTTTACGCACCAGAACTGTGATGCTCGGCACCGTTACCAGACACGTCGAATTCATGAAATTCATGATCCATCCCGGCGCTCCCTTGCGCTCGGCGTCGGTACCGACGACGAAGCCCGGCGTGTCGACCAGGCGGATGATAGGAATATTGAACGAATCGCAGAGAACCTGGAAATCAATGATTTTCCGGCAGGCTTCAGCGGAAAGCGCACCGCCGCCGACCAAGGGATTGTTGGCAACCATGCCGATGGTCTTGCCGCTGAGCCTGGCGAGCGCGGTAATCGCCGGCTTGCCGAAGCGCTGCTTGAGCTCGAACAGGCTGTCCTTGTCGACAATCAGCCGCACGATCTTCCGCATATCGTAAACCTGTGTGCGGCTCTCGGGAAGAATGTCGAGAATTTCATCCTGGTTCTGCGCGCTGTCGGCCGCACAGGGGTAGGCGGGCGGCGCTTCGCCATTGTGAGACGGCATATAACTTAGGAACCGCCTAATCTCGGCCATGGCCTCGTCGTCGCTGTCCACGAAGCGGTCAATGAGCCCGGTATAGTCGGCATGAATTCGCCAGCCTCCGAGTTCTTCCAGATCGACCTTTTCACCGATCGCCATCGAAACCAGCCGGGGGCTCGATACGGACATGATCGAGCCCTTTTTCATCACCGCGAAATCGGCGCAGCAGCAAAGCCATGCCGAGGAACCGAACGCCATGTTGAGCGCCGCCGCGACCCAGGGCGATTCGCGCGTTCGGCGGAACTGTGTCGTGTCATTGCCGAGCAAAAGCCCCATGCCGCGCGCGCCCATGGCGTCCGGCAGGCGGGCGCCCGTGGATTCGCCAATATGAACAAATGGCATGCCTTTTTCCGTAGCCGTGCGCCGGATGTGACCCATCTTCTTGGAATTGGTGGCGCTCGTCGAAGCGCCCTTCGTTGTAAAATCATTGACGCAAACGGCAATGTCACGGCCATCGATTTTCGCGAAGCCGGTGATCTTTCCGTCCCTGGGCGTGTCGGCTTCATCCTCCGGAAAGACGCCTGATGTGCCGAGCAGCCCTGTCTCGATGAAACTGTCTTTGTCGACGAGGCACTGCAGCCGCTCCCAGGCATTGAGCTTCCCTTGCTGTTTTCTCTTGGCGAGCTTGTCCGCCCCGCCCATGGCTTGCGCCCGCAGACGCCGCCGTTTTAGTTCGCCAAGGAGATCGCCGTGGGACATGTCAGTACCTTCCCGATTTTCTAATGCCACGCTCGCCATCAACGGAAATCTTGGGCGTGTTCAACGCAACTCGCCCGCTGTCGAGCGTTACCCCTTTTTAGGTTTTGTTGAAACAACGGCGCAAGAAAAATGGCGTTAAGCATGTTGTTAGAGGGATGCAATGGAGCGGCGAGCGAAAAAAATGGATCTAAGCCGTCATTTCGAGTGCAGCTCTTCTTGCAACCTCAAAATGGGGCCCATATGATACCAGGGAATAATGCCTGAACGAAAGTACCCTTGAATGCGCGGCGCGCAGAGCGCTAGCTTTTCTTGAAAATGAACGCAGTCGTTTAGGTAACATACCGAAAAAAACGGTAATTGGCATAGGGAGGAACAGATGCCAGGTTTTGACCATATTGGACGACGTGTTGTATTGGCCGGTGTTGCCGCCGGCTTCGCCGTGGCGGCTGCCGGTTTTGCGGCCGCTCAAGACAAATATCCTTCGAAGCCGATTGAAGTCGTTATTCACGCCAAATATGGCGGCGGCACCGATACGACGGCGCGGATGATGCTGATCCGCACGCGCCGCAATCTCGATCTCGCCGAAATGGTCGTCGTCGCAAAACGTGGTGGCTCAGGCGCCGAGGCGCAGAACTATGTTCTCTCCAGGCCTGCTGATGGCTATACAATTATGGCGCTGACCCAAACCCATCTTTACACGATGGCGCGCGGCAAATCGAAAATGAAGATTGATGATATTGTCGGCGTGGCGCGGGCAATGGATGATCCGACTTTTATTGCAGTCAGCAAAAACAGTCCGTTCAAAACTTTAAAAGATCTGATCGAAGCCTCGAAAAAGAAGCCGCTGAACTGGGGTGTCGCGCAAATCGCCAATACCGAACATATCGGACTGGCGCAATTCGCCAAGGAAGCAGGATTTGAGTATAAGCCGGTCGCGCTCGGCAGCGGCATGCAGATGGTGCAAAACCTGATGTCCGGTGCGATCGACGCAACGCTGCCTAATGTCAGCGAAGCGCAAGCCCAAATATCGGAAGGTTCCATTCGTCCGCTTGCCGTCATGGCCAAAAAGCGCCTCAAGGACTATCCTGACGTGCCTACCACCTATGAACTCGGCTACAAGGTGGCGACATCGACGACACGCGGTTACGCGGTTCGCACAGGTACGCCGAAAGAGATCATCGATAAGCTCTCCAAGGCGATGGTCAAGGCCATGAAACATGAGATATTTGCGAACTATCTCAAGACGGCCGGCCTTAACCCGGAAGACAGCGTTGCCGGTACGGAGGTCTGGGACAAGCAGCTCAAAGAGGAATATGCAAAAGCCGAAGTTGCTTTGAAGGAATTGGGCCTGGGCAAGAAGAAATAACAGTTGAAACCCGAGCGCAAGCGCCGCGCCCGGACGCGGTGAAGGAATGCAAAAGAGCCAAATACCGGAGCGGGAGGGGCGTGAGACCAGGCCCCTCCTGGATCCTGTCGACGCCACAATTGCCGGGATCATCATCGCCGGATGTATTATTCTTTACTTTGCGACGACGAATTTTGAGGAACCCTCGGCACTATTCGGCGACAATATTCAGCCGGAAGATTTTCCGCGCATCATGCTCTATATTATCAGCGGGCTGGCACTCCTGTTGCCCTTCGAGCATGTTTTTTCGCCGGACGGCTGGAACCGCATTAAAGAAGACCGTAGCAAGCACATTCCGCCAGCCACTATATTGACCGCGATATTGCTGCTCGCCGTTGTCATCTCCTCGCCTTATCTCGGCATGGTGCTGACAATTTTCGGTATTTCGGTTCTGATGCCGCTCCTGTGGGGAGAGCGCCGGTACTGGCTTGTCGGCATTTTCTCGGTCTTATTCACAGGCGCTGTGACTTACATTTTTTCCGTGCTTTTGCAGGTCTATTTCGAACCCGGTATCTTCAATATATCGCTTAGATAGGAGGGACGCGATGGAGCCTGTCATAACCGGCCTGGCGATGCTCGCAGACCCCCTGAATATCGGGCTAATCATCGGCGGTGTCGTCATCGGCGTTCTCGTTGGCGCGCTTCCGGGCTTGAGTTCGCCAATGGCGATCGCGCTGTTGATTCCGTTTACGATTTCCCTTCAACCGATCCCGGCGATTTCGATGATGGCCGCGCTCTATTGCGCCGGCACGTTCGGCGGGTCGATCACGGCAATTCTGATCAATGCGCCGGGAGCGCCGCCGGCGGCGGCCACCGCTCTCGACGGTTATCCGATGGCGCGGCGCGGCGAAGCCGGCCGGGCGCTCGGGCTCGCCGCATTCTCCAGTGTTTGCGGCGGGATCATCAGCCTGATCATTTTTCTGTTCGCGGCGCCCCTGCTCGCGAAGGTGGCGTTGAGCTTTACGCCTGCGGAATATTTTGCTCTTGCGGTTTTCGCGCTCTCCATGCTGGCCTCCATTAGCGGCCGCTCGTCTCTCAGAAATCTCATCGCCGGCGGCTTTGGCGTCTTGATCAGCACGGTCGGCATACATCTAACGACCGGCGTCGAACGGTTTACATTCGGCATCAACGAGCTTTCCGAAGGCATAAACTTTGTTCCTGTATTGATCGGCCTCTTCGCCGTCGCCGAGCTGCTCAACCAGTCCCGCAGACTGGACCGCCATTACGAACGGGTCCGCGCGAAAGTGATGAAACTTCCCAGCCGGGAAGATCTGAAGCGCGTATGGCCGACCATTCTGCGATCGTCCGGGCTTGGCACATTTATCGGTATACTGCCGGCGGAAGGGGCCACCGTCGCGGCGATCATGGGCTACAACGAGGCGCGGCGCTGGTCGAAAAATAAGGAACAGTTCGGCACCGGCTGCCCGGAGGGAATCGCCGGCCCGGAAGCCGCCAACAATGCCGCCACAGGCGGCGCCATGGTCCCGACCCTCGCCCTGGGGATTCCCGGAAGTGCGAGCACGGCGCTGATCCTGGCGGCGCTGGTGATGCATGGGCTGAAGCCCGGACCGCATCTGTTGCAGCAGACGCCGGAATTCATCTATGCCATTTTCGGGGCGATGCTGATTGCCAATCTCGCATTCATGGCAATCGGTTTCGGTGGCGCAAAGCTCTTCGCGCAAGTGACGCTCATTCCCCGTTCGATCCTGTGGCCGGCGGTTTTCGCCTTTTCGATGATTGGCTCTTATGCCGCCGCCTCGTCCTATTTCGACGTCTGGGTCATGCTGATATCTGGTCTGGTTGGGTTTTTCATGCTGCGCAATGGATTTGGTCCGGCCCCGCTTATCATGGGGCTTATCCTGGGCAAAATCGTGGAAGAAACTTTCTCCCAGGCGATGATCATTCACGACAATAACTTCTTCGCAATGCTGGAGCGGCCGATCGTGGCGTTTTTCTTCGTGCTTACCGCCATCAGCCTGCTCGGCCCGGTTTTCTCGGAGGCGCGACGGCGGCAAAAGAACAGGCGTCTCGTGGCAACGCAATACGGGGAATAGAATGAGTACGGCGAGTGACCGTGTCGCGGTCGTGACCGGGTCGGCTCGCAAGTTCGGCAGAGCCACCTCCTTGAAGCTCAGCCAAATGGGCGTCTCTTCGATTGTCGTCCATGCCAGGCAGGACCGCGCCGGTGTGGATGAGACGGTCGTCTTGCTAAAGGAGGCATGCGCCAACGCCATCGCCAATTGTGTCGTCCCGGGTATGGTCGAGACCGCGCGCGGCTCGGCCGCCGGCGCTATTCCGAGCCACGTCTTCAAGCACAAGACGCTTATTGACCGCGAGGGCCATCAGGAAGAAGTCGCTCATGCCAATGCCATGCTTTGCCACGAAGATGCCGCCTTAGCCACCGGCCGGACAGTCCATGTGAGCGGCGGCGCCTATCTTGCTTGATGTCCCGAAAATACATGTCCACAGAATCAGAAATTCCATGAGCCCGGTGACATGGCCGAAAGTATAGCCGAAATCTATTCCGCCTGGGCGGTTGGCCTTGCGGCGGGCGACATACCGGATGCGGTACGCCGGACATTCGAACGCATCATACTTGATTTCGGCGGGTTGGCCGTTGCCGCGCGCAAGTCGGATTATGTCGCGGCTGCGGTTTCTTCGACGGACGCGGCCGGACCCTGCACCGCCATCGGTCATAGCCGGCCGGTTCTTGCCCGTGACGCCGCCCTTATCAACGGGACTGCGGCCCACGGCGAAGATTTCGATGACACATTCGAGGGCACGCCGGTTCACGTCGGCGCGGTTATCTTGCCGGCCGTATTCGCGGCGGCTGAATCCTCAGGCGCAGGTGGAGAGGACATATTGCGCGGCCTTGCCATCGGCGGCGAAATGATGTGCCGCCTAGCCTGCGTTGCGCCGACCGCCGTTCATCGCGCCGGCTTTCATCCGACGGCGGTCATCGGCACGATGGGCGCCGCCGCCGGCTGCGCCGCCGTTCTCAAGCTCGACGCCGAACGGACGGCCTCGGCGCTCGGCATCGCCGGCAGTCTTGCCTCAGGCATTATCGAATATCTGGCGGAAGGGACCTGGACAAAACGCCTCCATCCCGGCTGGTCGGCACAGGCCGGCCTGAAAGCGGCGGCGCTCGCGAAGGCCGGGTTCCGGGGGCCGAGGACCGTCTTCGAAGGAACGCACGGGTTTTTCAAGGCCTTCGCCGACCCTTCAATCCCGGCGGATACGGGCGTGATCACGGATGATCTCGGCGGCACATGGAATGCGGCCAATCTTGCTTTCAAGCCCTATGCCTGCGGCACTATGGTGCAACCCTTTATCGATTGCGCAGTCAAGCTCCGCGACAAAGGCATTTCGCCGTTCGCCATCACGGAAATTACCGCACTTGTCGGCGAGGGAACCGTGCATCGGCTCTGGGAGCCAAGGCCGGAAAAAATTGCGCCGTCGACTCCCTATTCCGCCAAGTTCAGCGGACCGTACGGCATCGCGGTCGGTTTTCGCGACGGTGCCGCGGGACTTGGGCAGTTCACCGAAACGCATATTCGCGAACCGGAGCTTAAGGCTCTTGCGGGAAAAGTGCAGTATCGGATCGATCCCGAAAACGAATATCCGAAAAACTATACGGGCGAACTGCATGTTGTCCTGGCGGACGGGACGACGGCTGAGGCGCGCCAGCTCTGCCTTCGCGGCGGCGTTCACGCCCCGCTATCGGACGAGGAATTGCTGGCAAAATTCCGGGCCAACACGGCGTTTGGCGGCTGGCCGGAGAGCCTCGCTGACAGCTATGTGGAGTTCGCCAAAAGGGTGTTTTCCGAGCCAGACCTCTCCGGTTTGGCGAAGTTCCGTGAATGACAATGGATTGCTGACAAAAGAGCTTGCACATGCCCCATCGTCCTGCCTCCGATGCTCTGTCTCACATCACGGTCCTCGACCTGACCCGCGCGCGGGCCGGCCCGACGGCGGTCCGCCAGCTCGCGGACTGGGGCGCGGACGTCATCAAGATTGAGCCGCCTGAATCCGTCGTGCCGGAAGGCTCTCTCGGACCGAGCCGACACTCATCCGATTTTCAGAACCTGCAACGGAACAAGCGAAGCATGACGCTGAACCTCAAGGAGGCGGAGGGTCGCGCCCTCTTCTTGCGCCTGGCTGAAAAGGCGGATGTCGTCGTCGAGAACTTCCGTCCGGATGTCAAGGACCGCCTCGGTATCAGCTACGAGACTCTAAAAGCCATCAATAAGAGCATTATCCTGGCGAGCATTTCCGGGTTCGGGCAGAGCGGACCCTATGCCAAACGTCCCGGCTTCGATCAGATCGCACAAGGTATGGGTGGGCTCATGTCCATAACCGGCGAGCCCGGCCGTGGCCCGATGCGCGTCGGTATTCCGATCGCCGATCTCTGCTCCGGGCTTTTTTGCGCGCTCGGCATTTTAACGGCGATTATTGAACGGCAGAAATCCGGTGAGGGACAGTGGCTGCATACATCGCTGCTGCAAGCGCAAATCTTCATGCTCGACTTCCAGGCGTCCCGCTGGCTGATGGCCGGTGAGGTTGCGCCGCAGGCCGGCAACAACCATCCGACGAGCGTGCCGACCGGCCTCGTCAGGACCAAGGACGGCGCCATGAATATCGCGGCTGCCGGTAACGTTATCTGAGAGCGTTTTACCAAGGCGATTG